>NZ_RZTB01000098.1:0-4533 GCF_003997735.1 Mesorhizobium sp. M7A.F.Ca.MR.148.00.0.0
GGCGACCTTGGCTCACTGGCGGCCGGATTGGTGATCCAGCAGATCGGCCCCAGGCCACGGCAGAATCTGCGCCGCGAGGCTGAGCAGGCGGGGTTGCTGTAGAGAAAGCTCTTCCCTTCTCCCCCTGTGGAAGAAGGTGTCGCCGAAGGCGACGGATGAGGGGTGCTCCAGCTTGGCACTGACGGTACTCCGTCCAACACCCCTCAACCGTCTTGGCGCTGCGCGCCAATCCACCTTCTCCCACAGGGGGAGAAGGGAAGGCCGCCTCCGCTTCTCACCGTCGCGCGGCTGTCATACATCGCACCTACACGCAATCCGGGCGTCCCGCGCCAACAGCCAGTTGGGATGTCAAGAAATGCAAGACAGCGAGCTGTCGGGCCGCAGCATCTGTTGCCGTCGCGATTTCCGCTTTCCGCTCTAGAGATTCAACAGCCGGCCGCAGCTGTGGGAGGAGAGCGCGGCCCAGAAGACAGATGTATGAACAGATTTCAGCTCCAGGGCCTCAAGCAGGACGACTTCGCCGAGATGGTCGCCGAAGACGTCGAACGCGCGCTTGCCCACTATGACGAGACCATCAACAAGCCCACCATGGTCTCGGTCGGCAAAATCGCCGGCAGCATAGCGTCCGCCGTCACCTTGCTGTCACCGAAGCACCAGCGCGCTATCGACGCCATCCATGCCGACCTGCCCGGCCTGGCCTCGAAATTCGTGCGCGCGCTGGCGGCGGAAGCCGCGCGCCGCAGCGAAGCCGGAATAGCCGGCGTGATCAATCCGCCGACGACCCCATTGATCGATGTCGAGCCTCCTTCGCTGCCAAAATCCGACGATCTCGAATCGATGCTGATCGAGGACTGGGCGGGCCGCGTCGCCGGCTCGACCTATCTGGAAGAGAATTTGCGTATCGCCCGCTCGACCTTGCACCGCTGGCAGCGGCGGGGCGAGGTCATCGCCTTGCGCAAGGGCGGCCGCAAACATGTCTTCCCCCTGGCGCAGTTCGTCGACGGCCGGCCGGTAGCGGGCATTCGCGACGTGCTGTCGCTGATCAGCAATCCCAGACTGGCGTGGCTGTGGCTGACGCGGCCCTCGGCGCAACTCGACGGGCGCGTCCCGATCGACTTGCTGCGGCAGGATCGGGTGGACGAGGTCGTCGAGGCCGCGCGCGTGTTCGCGCCGGGCTGAACGCCTCCCGGACTCACCGCTAAGGCTCGCCGCTCAAGTCCCCGCCGTATACGCCGCGATCGCCGCCATGTTGACGATGTCCGAGTCCTTGGCGTTCAGCGACACGATCTGAACCGGCTTGTTCAGTCCCACCAGCAGCGGGCCGATCACGGTCGAGCCGCCGAGTTCCTGCAGCATCTTGGTCGAGATCGAGGCCGAGTGGAACGCCGGCATGATCAGCACATTGGCCGGGCCGGTCAGCCTTATGAACGGATATTGCGCCATGGCCCGCGCGTTGAGCGCCACGTCGGCGGCCATTTCGCCGTCATATTCGAAATCGACGCGGCGCTTGTCGAGGATGCGCACCGCTTCCTGGACGCGTTCGGAGCGCTCGCCCTGCGGATGGCCGAAGGTCGAATAGGCGAGCATGGCAAGCCTCGGCTCGTAGCCCATGCGGCGGGCAAAGCCTGCGGCCTCCTCGGCGATGTCGGCGATCTGCTCGGCATTCGGCATATCGTGCACGGCGGTGTCGGCGACGAGCACGGTCTTGCCCCGCGCCAGCACGATCGAGACGCCGATGACGCGGTGGCCGGGCTTGGCGTCGATGACGCGGCGGATGTCGTCGAGCGCGGTCGAATAGTTGCGGGTCACACCCGTCACGATGCCGTCGGCGTCGCCCAGCGCCACCATGCAGGCGGCGAAATGGTTGCGGTCGTTGTTGATCAGGCGCTGGCAGTCGCGGAACAGGAACCCTTTGCGCTGCATGCGCTCGTAGAGATAGTCGGTGTAGATGCCGTTGCGGCGCGACAGCCTTGCATTGATGATCTCGATGCCTTGCTTGTTGAGGTCGATGCCGGCGTGCTTGGCGTTTTCCTTGATGACGTCGTCGCGGCCGAGCAGGATGGCGGTGCCGAGCCGCTGGTTCACATAGGAGACGGCGGCACGCATGACCTGCTCCTCCTCGCCCTCGGCGAAGACGATGCGCTTGGGCTGGCGGCGCACCCGGTCGTAGATGCGCTGCAGGGTCGAAGCGATCGGGTCGCGGCGGGCGGAGAGTTCCTGCGCGTAACGGTCGAGATCGAGGATCGGCTTGCGGGCGACGCCGGAATCCATCGCCGCCTTGGCGACCGCGATCGGAATGGCCGAGATCAGGCGCGGGTCGAACGGCACCGGGATGATGTAGTTGGGGCCGAATTTCGGCCGGTTGCCCTGATAAGCGGCGGCGACATCGTCGGGCACATCCTGGCGCGCCAATGCCGCCAGCGCCTGCGCGGCGGCGATCTTCATGTCGTCATTGATGGTGGTTGCCCTGACATCCAGCGCGCCGCGGAAGATGTAGGGAAAGCCGAGCACGTTGTTGACCTGGTTGGGATAATCAGAACGCCCGGTGGCCATGATGGCGTCGGTGCGGATTTCGGCGACCTCCTCCGGCGTGATTTCCGGGTCGGGATTGGCCATGGCGAAGATGATCGGGTTCTTGGCCATCGACTGCACCATGGCGGTGGTCAGCGCGCCCTTGGCGGAGAGGCCGAGGAAGACGTCGGCGCCGTCGAGCGCCTCGGCGAGGCTGCGCGCCTCGGTCTTGACCGCATGCGCCGATTTCCACTGGTTCATGCCTTCGGTGCGGCCCTGGAAAACGACGCCCTTGGTGTCGCACAGGATGATGTTTTCCGGCGCAAAGCCCATCGCCTTCATCAGCTCGATGCAGGCGATGCCGGCGGCGCCAGCGCCGTTGCAGACCATTTTTGTGGTCTTCATGTCGCGACCGGTGATCTCCAGCGCGTTGATCAGGCCGGCGGCCGAGATGATCGCGGTGCCGTGCTGGTCGTCGTGAAAGACGGGAATGTCCATCAATTCGCGCAGGCGCTGCTCGATGATGAAGCACTCCGGCGCCTTGATGTCCTCGAGGTTGATGCCGCCGAAAGAGGGCCCGAGGAACCGCACGCAGTTGATGAATTCGTCGGCGTCCTCGGTGTCGACCTCGAGGTCGATGGAATCGACATCGGCGAAGCGCTTGAACAGCACCGCCTTGCCCTCCATCACCGGCTTGGAGGCCAGCGCGCCGAGATTGCCTAGACCGAGGATAGCCGTGCCGTTGGAGATGACGGCGACCATGTTGCCGCGCGTCGTGTAGTCGAAGGCGCGGCTGGGGTCCTCGGCGATGGCCAGGACCGGAACCGCGACACCAGGCGAATAGGCGAGGCTGAGGTCGCGTTGCGTCGCCATCGGCTTGGTGGCGACGACCTCCAGCTTGCCCGGCCGACCCATGGCGTGGAATTCGAGCGCTTCCTGCGCACTGACGGACGGACCGCTGTTCTCGGTTTTCCTGGCCATGATGTTCTTGATTTCCTCACCGGTGCAGCACCTCCTTGAAACGGGTGCTTTGTTTCGGTCCGAATTAAGACCACGCGCCGCCGCGTGTAAACCGCCAGCGCGCGGGAATCGCCGTCCGCATCGGCAATTGCGGACAAGCTGCCGTCCAGTCGTCCCCTGTTTTTCGAAGCGCCGGCATTAAACCGCATCATCACATCTGCTAGCGTGCCGCGCATGAACATGCACAGCCCGAACGAGCCAGACGCCCCCGAGGCGATGACGCCGGCGCCGACCGTCCACGCCGGCGCCACGCCGATGATCGAGCAATTTATCGAGATCAAGGCGGCGAACCCCGATTCGCTGCTGTTCTATCGCATGGGCGATTTCTACGAGCTGTTCTTCGACGACGCCGAGAAGGCGAGCCGGGCGCTCGGCATCGTGCTGACCAAGCGCGGCAAGTATCAAGGGCTCGACATCCCGATGTGCGGGGTGCCGGTGCATGCCGCCGACGACTATCTGCAGAAGCTGATCGGCCAGGGTTTCCGCGTCGCCGTCTGCGAACAGATCGAGGATCCGGCCGAGGCCAAGAAACGCGGCGGCAAATCGGTGGTGCGCCGCGACGTCGTGCGGCTGGTGACACCGGGCACCATCACCGAGGACAAATTGCTGGCGCCCTCGGAATCGAGCTTCCTGATGGCACTGGGGCGGGTGAAAAGCGGAGCGGACCACTCCTTCGCGCTGGCCTGGATCGACATCTCGACCGGCGCCTTCCGCGTCACCGACACCACCGCCGACCGGCTGCTGGCCGACATCTTCCGAGTCGATCCGCGCGAACTGATCGTTGCCGAGCCGGTGTTCCACGATCCGGAGTTGAAACCGGTGTTCGACGTGCTCGGCCGCGTCGCCAGCCCGCAGCCGCCGTCGCTGTTTGATTCGGCCTCGGCCACGGGACGCATCGCCCGCTTCTTCGATGTGGCGACGCCGGATAGTTTTGGCGCCTTTTCGCGCGCCGAACTGTCGGCGATCTCCGGCGCCATCGCCTATGTCGAGAAGACGCAGAAG
>NZ_RZTB01000098.1:4543-21993 GCF_003997735.1 Mesorhizobium sp. M7A.F.Ca.MR.148.00.0.0
GCAGAAGGCCGAGCGCCCGCCGCTGTCGCGGCCCGAGCGCGAAGAGCAGGGCTCGACCCTGTTCATCGATCCGGCGACACGCGGCAATCTGGAACTGCTGCGCACACTGTCGGGCAGCCGCGAAGGGTCGCTGTTCAAGGCGATCGACCGCACGGTGACCGGCGGCGGCGCAAGGCTGCTCGCCGACCGGCTGATGGCGCCGCTGACCGACCCGGCTGCGATCAGCGCCAGGCTGGATTCGGTGTCGTTCTTCCGTTCCGAAACGCGGCTCTGCCAAGCGGTGCGGTCGAGCCTGAGGAGCGTCGCCGACATGCCGCGCGCGCTGTCCAGGCTGGCGCTCAACCGGGGCGGGCCGCGCGACCTTGGCGCGCTGCGCGCCGGCTTCGAGGCGGCAGGCGCGATCGCCGAAATCTTTGCCGCGACCGCCCTGCCCCCGGAACTTGCGGCGGCATTGGCCGCCATCCATGCTCTGCCCCAGGCGCTGGCCCAGCATCTGACGCAGGCGCTTGGCGACGAACTGCCGCTGCTCAAGCGCGATGGCGGCTTCTTGCGCGGCGGCTACCATGCCGATCTCGACGAGATGCGGGCGCTGCGCGACGAATCGCGAAAGGTGATCGCCGGGCTGGAGCGCTCGCTGATCGACGAGACCGGCATCCGCTCGCTGAAAATCCGGCACAACAATGTGCTTGGCTACTATATCGAGGTGACCGCCAACCATCATGCGGTGATGACCGGCAGCGATGGCGCGAAGGCGCGCTTCATCCACCGCCAGACCATGGCCAACGCCATGCGTTTCACCACGACCGAGCTTGCCGAACTCGAGACCAAGATCGCCAACGCCGCCGACCGGGCGCTGAGCATCGAGCTTGCCGCCTTCGACGCACTGACGGCGGAAGCGGTCGGTGAAGCGGAGAAGATCCGCGCCGGCGCGGATGCGCTGGCCGTGCTCGACGTCTCGGCGGCCCTCGCGCTGCTTTCGGAAAGCGAAGCCTGGTGCCGGCCGGTGGTGGATTCCAGCCTTGCCTTCGAGATTGCGGGCGGGCGGCATCCGGTGGTCGAACAGGCCTTGCGCCGTTCGGGCGAAGGCCCGTTCGTTGCCAATGATTGCGACCTGTCGCCGGAGGGTAGCGCCAGGAACGGCGCGATCTGGCTTTTGACCGGCCCCAACATGGGCGGTAAATCGACGTTCCTGCGGCAGAACGCACTGATCGCCATCCTGGCCCAGACCGGCTCCTTCGTGCCGGCGACATCCGCCCATATCGGCGTCGTCGACCGGCTGTTCTCGCGGGTCGGCGCCTCGGACGATCTGGCGCGCGGCCGCTCGACCTTCATGGTCGAGATGGTCGAGACGGCGGCGATCCTCAACCAGGCCGGCGAGCGCGCGCTGGTGATCCTCGACGAGATCGGCCGCGGCACCGCCACTTTCGATGGCCTGTCGATCGCGTGGGCGGCCGTGGAATATCTGCATGAGAAGAACCGCTGCCGGGCGATCTTCGCTACTCACTTTCACGAAATGACCTCGCTGGCCGGCAAGCTGGCGCGGCTCTCCAACGTGACCATGCGGGTCAAGGAATGGGATAACGACGTCGTCTTCCTGCACGAGGTCGGCAAGGGGGCCGCAGACCGCTCCTACGGCGTGCAGGTGGCGCGGCTGGCCGGCCTGCCGGAAGCGGTGGTCGACCGGGCCAAGGAAGTGCTGCACCAGCTTGAGGAAGGTGAGGTTTCGGGCAAGACGAACCGGCTGGTGGACGATTTGCCGCTGTTTTCGGTGGCGGTGAAGCGGGAAGCACTGAGGCCGCCCAAAAGCGATGCGCTGGGGACGGCGCTCGGCGAGATCAATCCCGACGAGATGACGCCGCGCGAGGCGCTGGAAGCGCTCTACCGGCTGAAGGGGCTGGCGGGGATATAGTCAGATCATCTCCAACCCGCGCTTGCGCACTGGTGGCGGGAAGGCGCGGTCGAGATCGGCGATGTCCTGCGGCGTCAGCTTGATGTCGAGCGCCGCGACGTTCTGGCGGACATGCTCCTGGCTGCTGGCTTTCGGGATGGCGATGACGCCCTCTTGATGCATCACCCAGGCCAGGGCGATCTGCGCGGAGGTCGCATCGTGGCGAGCGGCGACCGCGTCGAGCCTGGCATTGCGCGCCAACGCGCCCTGCTCAACCGGCGAATAGGCCATCAGCGGAATGTTGTTGCGCTGCCGGCTCCAGGGCGCCAGGTCGAACTCGAGGCCGCGCCGGACCAGATTGTAAAGCACCTGGTTGGTCTGGACATTGCCGCCATCGGGCACGCCAATCAGCTCTTCCATCTCGTCGGTGTCGAAATTGCTGACGCCCCAGTGGCGGATCTTGCCAGCCTTTTTCAAGGTCTCGAAAGCCGCGACCGTTTCGGTCAGAGGCACGCTGCCGGGCCAATGCAAGAGATAGAGGTCGATGCGGTCGGTGCGCAGGCGTTTCAGGCTGTTTTCGCAGGCGCGCTGCACGCCCGCGCGTGAAGCGTTCGACGGCAGAACTTTCGAGACCAGGAAGGTCTCGTCTCGGCGCCCGGCAATGGCGTCGGCCACCACCTCCTCGGCACCGCCGCTGGCATACATTTCGGCGGTGTCGATCAACGTGATGCCGAGGTCGAGGCCGAGCTTCAGAGCATTCACCTCATCGGCGCGGCGACTGATATCTTCGCCCATCTTCCATGTCCCCTGGCCAAGCACCTGAACGGCTTCGCCTGAGGGCAGTTTGGTGGTTCTGATGGCCGACGGCATTGCGGGCTCCATTTGGGCCGATCGCATCACAGGCTGAACGAGAAATCCAGAGGCGTTCTCGCCGCGCTGACGATGGCTGAAGACTTACTTCACCGGATGGGCGGCGAGCCAGGCCTGCATCTGCTTGATCTCGGCTTCCTGCGCGGCGATGACGCCTTCGGCCAGCTTGCGGATTTCCGGATCCTTGCCATTGGCGAGTTCGACCTTGGCCATGTCGATCGCACCCTGATGGTGCGGGATCATGCCTCTGACGAAATCGACATCGGCATTGCCGGTATAGTCGGACGCCATCATGTCGGCATGCATCTTGTCCATCGCCGCCTTGTAGCCTTCCGTCGAAGGGCTGGTCGCATCCGCCGCCATGGCGCCCATGTCGTGTTTCATCTCTTCGCTTTGCGCCGGAACGCTTTCGAGGAAGACGGCAACCAGCATTCCGGCTGCCATCAGCAGCAGAACGAGTTTTTTGGCGAAGGTCATTCATGGTCTCCTGTTGGATGGGTTTCGTATTTGGGGGCTTGGATCAGAGTTTCAATGTTCTCAGCCGCAACGCGTTTGCGATCACCGACACCGAAGACAGGCTCATCGCCGCCGCCGCCAGCATCGGCGACAGAAGCGTGCCGGTGAGCGGATAGAGCACGCCGGCGGCGACCGGCACGCCAAGCACATTGTAGAGGAAGGCAAAGAACAGGTTCTGGCGGATGTTGCGGATCGTCGCCTGCGCCAGCATGCGGGCGCGCACGATACCGTTGAGGTCGCCCTTGACCAGAGTGATACCGGCGCTTTCGACAGCGACATCGGCGCCAGTGCCCATGGCGATGCCGACATCGGCAGCTGCAAGCGCTGGTGCATCGTTGACGCCGTCGCCGGCCATGGCAACACCGGCGCCTTTTGCGCGCAGTTCCTCGACAAGGGCTGCCTTCTGTTCCGGCAGCAGGCCGGCGCGGACCTCGTCGATGCCGAGGCTTCTGGCGATCGCGTTGGCCGTACGTTCATTGTCGCCGGTCGCCATGATGATGCGCAAGCCGCTTTCATGCAGCGCCTTGATCGCCTCGGCCGTCGTTGCCTTGATAGGGTCGGCGACGGCGACGATGCCGGCCAGCTTCTTGTCGACAGCGACGAACATCGCCGTCTTGCCTTCGAGTTGCAACGCCTCGGCCTTGGCCGAGATGGATGCGATGTCGACGCCAAGGTCCGCCATCATCGCGGCATTGCCGAGCGCGACCGTCTTTCCCGAGGCCGAACCGGACACGCCCTTGCCGGTGATCGCCTCGAAGGCGCTGGCCTCGGCAACGGTCACGCCGCGCGTAGCGGCGCCGTCGACGATGGCTTCAGCCAGCGGATGCTCCGACCCCTTCTCCAGACCGGCGGCAAGTGCCAGCAATTCCTCCTCGGAAAAACCGCTTGCCGCAACGACATCGGTCAGCTTCGGCCGGCCTTCGGTCAGCGTACCCGTTTTGTCGACGATCAGCGTGTCGACGGAAGCGAAGCGTTCGAGTGCTGCGGCCTCCTTGATCAGCACGCCGGCATGCGCTCCGCGCCCGGTTGCGGTCATGATCGACATCGGCGTGGCGAGGCCGAGCGCACAGGGGCAAGCGATGATCAGCACCGACACCGCGGAGACGATGGCAAAGATCAGGCTGGGCTCGGGTCCAAACACGGCCCAGGCGATGAAAGCGACAATCGCGACAAGGACGACGGCCGGGACAAAGTAGAAAGAAACGCGATCGGCCAACCCTTGAATCGGGGCGCGCGAGCGCTGCGCCTTGGCGACGAGCTCGACGATGCGCGCCAGCGTCGTCTCGGCGCCGACCTTCTCAGCGCGCATGATCAGCGCACCATTCTTGTTGAGCGTGCCGCCGGTTAGAGCATCGCCCTCGACCTTCTCGACCGGCAACGGCTCGCCCGTGATCATCGATTCGTCGATCGAGGATCGCCCTTCCAGCACCGTGCCATCGACCGGCACGGCGTCACCGGGGCGTATGCGCAGGCGATCGCCGGCTTTGACCGCATCGAGCGGCACATCGCTTTCGGAACCGTCGGCGGCGATCAGCCGCGCGGTCTTCGGCGCGAGATCAAGCAAGGCGCGGATTGCCGAGCCGGTCTTTTCACGGGCGCGGAGCTCCAGCACCTGGCCAAGGAAGACCAGCGCAACGATGACGGCAGCAGCCTCGAAATAGACCGGTACCGCACCGCCATGGCCGCGGAACTGATGCGGAAAGATATCCGGAAACAGTGTGGCGACGACGCTGTAGAGATAGGCAGCACCAACGCCGAGCGAGATCAGCGTCCACATGTTGGGGCTGCGGTTGACGAGCGAGTCCCAGCCGCGGTGGAAGAAGGGGAAGGCGGCCCAAAGCACCACCGGACTTGCCAAGACCAGTTCGATCCAGACCTTTGCCCGGTCCTCGACCAGACCTTCAAACGTCAGGCCGATCATGGGTGCCATGGCGATGATCAGAAGGGGGACCGACAAGGCAGCGCTCACCCAGAACCGTCTGGTGAAATCGACCAGCTCGGGATTTGGCCCTTCATCGCCCGTTGGTACGCCCATCGGCTCCAGCGCCATGCCACAGATCGGGCAGGATCCTGGCTTGTCGCGGATGATTTCGGGATGCATCGGGCAGGTGTATTGCGTGCCTTTGGGCATCGGCTGCGGTGCCGGCCTGTCGCCGAGATGTTTTTGCGGCTCCGCCTCGAATTTCGCCTGGCAGGCGGCCGAGCAGAAGTAAAAGCCCTGGCCTTCGTGGCGGGCAAAGTGCCTGGCTGTCGCGCGGTCGACGCTCATACCGCAGACCGGATCGGTGGCCGTCAGGAATTTTTCCGGCTCGGCGACGAATTTCGCGCGGCAGCCCTGGCTGCAGAAATGATAGGGATGGCCATTATGCTCGGTCGTCGGCTTGCCGACGACCGGATCGACAGTCATGCCGCAGATCGGGTCGCGGACGACGCTCTTCGTGGTGGGCACCGCGCCTTTTGTCGAGCAGCAGCTACCATGCGCGTGATGATCGTGATCGGAATGCGTCATTCGAAAATGCCTCGATGGATCGGTGTGTGACGTGGAGATAGGGCTTCCAGTAACTGGAAGGTCAAGGGCTGTTTCGACTTTTCTTCTCCGGTCCACCGCGCGTCCATCCACCCCAAAAAAGTCTCACGCGGCAACACCACGCCTGCTAGAGAGCGAGCGTCCCGGGGTGAGATTTTCTTTGGCAATGAAGCGTCTGGTCATCAATCTCGATCGGTCTCCCGATCGCCTTGCCCGTGTGACGGCGGAGTTTGCCCGCATCGGCGTCCCATTCGAACGCGTTCAGGCCATCGACGCACGGGATCGGCCGGACCTGGACCAGCTGCCGCAAAATGTCGGATATCGGAACAGGCTGCCATTGACTGACGGCGAGATCGCCTGCCTGCTCAGTCACCGGGCCTGCTGGGCCGCCATCGCGCAAGGCGACGCTCGCTACGGGGCAATCTTCGAGGACGACATCGTCTTTGCCGCGAAAGCCGGCGCATTGCTTCGCGACAGCGACTGGATTCCAGCCGATGCCGAAGTCGTCAAGCTCGAAAGCTATTTTTGCAAGACCGTGATCCGACGCAAGCGCATTGCCATCGGTCACGGCTTTTCCACATCCAAACTCGACGCCGGACATATAGGAACCGCCGGCTACATCATCTCCAGGCAAACCGCGCTCGACCTGATCAAGGCCACAGAGGAGATCGGCATCGCTGTCGACGACCTTGTCTTCAACCCCGAGTTTTCGGTTTTGCGAGGCGAGACGATCTATCAGCTTGTTCCTGCGCTCTGCGCACAAGATCAGTTCCTTGGCGACAGGGCGCTCCAATTGCCAAGCCTGCTCGGGGAAAAGCGCGATATCCAGTGCGCCGCCGGGACCGGGAGACGCAGAAAGACAGCCATAGCGAAGGTGAAAGCCGAGGCTCGGCGAATAGGCAAGCGCATTGCCGATTTCTGTCGACTGAAGCGGAGAATGGTCATTCCATTTACTTATCCGAGCCAGAGCTCAGCCGGGTCTTGAACCGGCTTTCAACGCCCCATACCCAGCGCCGCGAAAACGCGCTATAGACGCCGCCGAAACGGCAAGGCCGGCTGGGTATATGGCAAGAATCTCCCTGAAGCTCGACGAATTGATCGACGGCGAAGCCTTGCGCCGCGAGATGACCGCGCTGACCGCGGCCACGGCGGGCGACGGCTCCGGGCAGGTCGCGCGCAATGGCGTGCTCCAACTGCTCAAGGGACGACTGGCGGAAGGGCGCGCCATTGCCGAACGCATGCTGATGGACGATGGCGGCGGCAGCGCCTGCGCGGCGCGGCTGTCGCACCTCATGGACGAGATCATCCGGGCGCTTTACGATTTCGCCGTCACCCATGTCTACCGGGTCAAGATTCCGTCTTCGGCGGAGCGCATGGCCGTCGTCGCTGTCGGCGGCTACGGCCGTGGAACGCTGGCGCCCGGATCCGACATCGACCTGTTGTTCCTGCTGCCCTACAAGCAGACGCCGTGGGGCGAACAGACAGTCGAATACATGCTCTACATGCTGTGGGACCTGGGGCTGAAGGTCGGCCACGCCACCCGTAACATCGACGAATGCCTGCGCCTGTCGCGCACCGATGTCACCATTCGCACCTCGATCCTCGAAGCACGTTTCCTGTGGGGCGAGGAAAAGCTCTATGATGAACTGATGCTGCGGTTCGACCATGAGGTGGTGCGCACGACCGGCCCCGAATATGTCCAGGCCAAGCTTGCCGAACGCGATGACCGCCATGCCAAGGCCGGCGAAAGCCGCTATCTGGTCGAGCCCAACGTCAAGGACGGCAAGGGCGGCCTGCGCGACCTGCAGACGCTGTTCTGGATCGGCAAATATTTCTATCGAGTGCGCACCGGCGAGGAACTGGTCGACAAGGGCGTCTTCACCGAGGGCGAATACCGCGAGTTCCAGAAGGCCGAGGATTTCCTGTGGGCGGTACGCTGCCACATGCATTTCCTCACCGGCAAGGCCGAAGAGCGCTTGCATTTCGACATCCAGCGCGAGATCGCCGAACGGCTCGGCTACACCACGCACCCCGGCCTGTCGGCGGTCGAGCGCTTCATGAAGCACTACTTCCTCGTTGCCAAGGACGTCGGCGACCTGACCCGCATCTTCTGCGCTGCGCTCGAGGAGGAGCAAGCCAAGCACGTTCCTGGCTTCAACCGCATCTTCCTGACTTTCTCCAGGCGCAAGCGCAAGCTGGCCGGCACCTCCGATTTCATTGTCGACAACCACCGCATCAACATCGCCGACGACCAGGTGTTCGAGCGCGATCCGGTCAATCTGCTCAGGCTGTTCTGGTTCGCCGACAAGCACGGTCTGGAATTCCACCCTGACGCGCTGAAGCTGCTGACCCGTTCGCTCGGCCTGGTCAATAAGTCGCTGCGGCGGGACGAGGAGGCCAACCGGCTGTTCCTCGACATATTGACCTCGGATCGCAATGCCGAACTCAATCTGCGTCGCATGAACGAAGCCGGACTGCTCGGCAGGCTGATCCC
The DNA here is from genome assembly GCF_003997735.1 of Mesorhizobium sp. M7A.F.Ca.MR.148.00.0.0. Classification (NCBI taxonomy): domain Bacteria; kingdom Pseudomonadati; phylum Pseudomonadota; class Alphaproteobacteria; order Hyphomicrobiales; family Phyllobacteriaceae; genus Mesorhizobium; species Mesorhizobium sp. M7A.F.Ca.MR.148.00.0.0. Next base: position 12,839 of record NZ_RZTB01000098.1, read on the forward strand.
GGATTTCGGCAAGATCGTCGCCATGATGCAGTTCTCGATGTACCACCACTACACGGTGGACGAGCATCTGATCCGCTGCATCGGCGTGCTGGCCGAGATCGAGCGTGGCGACGGCGAAAAGGTCCACCCCCTGTCGCACACGCTGATGCCGGGCCTGAAGAAGAGCCGCGAGGCGCTCTATGTCGCCGTACTGCTGCACGACATCGCCAAGGGCAGGCCGGAGGACCATTCCGAGGCGGGGGCCAGGATCGCCCGTCGCATCTGCCCGCATATGGGGCTGTCGCCGGCCGATACCGAAACCGTGGCCTGGCTGGTCGAGAACCACCTCGTGATGTCGATGACGGCGCAGACCCGCGACCTCAACGACCGCAAGACCATCGAGGATTTTGCCGCGATCGTGCAGTCGGTCGAGCGGCTGAAGCTGCTTTTGATCCTCACCGTCTGCGACATCAGGGGCGTTGGACCCGGTGTCTGGAACGGCTGGAAGGGCCAGCTGCTGCGCACGCTCTACTACGAGACCGAATTGCTGCTGACCGGCGGGTTTTCGGAAGTGTCGCGCGCGCAGCGCACGGCGGCGGCGCGCGAGCGCCTGGCCGAGGCGCTTGCCGACTGGCCGGACAAGGCCCGCAAGCGCTATGTCGGCCAACACTACGAGAATTACCTTTTGACCGTCGATCTCGCAGACCAGTTGCGCCATGCCGAGTTCATCCGCGAAGCCGACGTGTCAGGCAACAAGCTTGCCACCATGGTCAAGACCCACCAGTTCGAGGCGGTGACCGAAATCACCGTGCTGGCGCAGGACCACCCCCGTCTGCTCTCGGTCATCGCCGGGGCTTGCGCCGGAGCCGGCGGCAACATTGTCGACGCGCAGATCTTCACGACGTCGGATGGCCGCGCCCTCGACACGATCCTGATCAGCAGAGAATTCGATCGCGACGAGGACGAGCGCCGGCGTGCCGAGCGTGTCGGCCGGCTGATCGAGGACGTGCTGTCGGGCAAGAGCTGGCTGCCGGAAATGATCGAGAAGCGCACCAAGCCGCGGCGCGGTTCCAAGGTGTTCAAGATCCCGCCGCGCGCCGAAATCCGCAATACGCTGTCGAACCGTTTTTCGGTCATCGAGGTCGAGGGCCTCGACCGGCCGGGACTGCTGTCGGAGATCACCGGAACGCTCTCCGACCTGTCGCTCGACATCGCATCGGCCCACATCACCACCTTCGGCGAAAAGGTCATCGACACTTTCTATGTCACCGATCTCACTGGCCAGAAGATAGATAGCCCGGCCCGCAACGCCACCATCCGCAATCGGCTGATGGCAACGCTCGAAGGCATCGTGCCCGAACGCGGCGGCAAGTCCAGGGCGGCGGCCGAGTGACAACGACCATCACTTCGTCCCAATTTCGCAGGCAGTTCCCAAGAGCATGAGCCTCGTCAAGAAATTCGCAACGGTCGCTTCCGGCACGCTGATGAGCCGCGCGCTCGGTTTCGGCCGCGAGATGCTGATGGCCGCCGCACTCGGCACCGGACCGGTCGCCGATGCCTTCAACGCCGCTTTCCAGTTTCCCAACACCTTTCGCCGGCTGTTTGCCGAGGGGGCCTTCAACGCCGCCTTCGTGCCGCTGTTCGCCAAGGAGATCGAAACTCACGGAACCGAAGGCGCCAAGCGCTTTTCCGAGGAAGTGTTCGGCGTGCTGTTCACGGCGCTGCTGGCGCTGACGATCATCATGGAACTGTCGATGCCGCTGATCGTGCGCTATCTGGTGGCGCCGGGTTTTGCCGGCACGCCGGGGAAGTTCGACACCACGGTGACGCTGGCAACGATCATGTTTCCCTATCTGATCTGCATGTCGCTGGGCGCGATGATGGCGGGCATGCTGAATTCGCTGCGCCGCTATTTCGCCGCCGCGGTGGCACCGGTGTTCCTCAACATCATCCTGATCGGCGTGCTCGCCTATGCCTGGTACAAGGGCTCGGATGCCCTCACCGTCGGCTACGGGCTGTCCTGGGGCGTGCTTGCCGCCGGACTGGTGCAACTGGCGATCGTCTGGGTGGCGGTGCGCCACGCCGGCATCTCGATCGGCTTCCGCCGGCCGAAAATGACGCCCGCCGTCAAGCGGCTGCTGATCCTGGCGCTGCCGGCGGCCATCACCGGCGGCATCACCCAGATCAACCAGCTGATCGGCACGGCGATCGCCTCGGCGCAGAACAGCGCGGTGTCCTCGCTCGCCTATGCCGACCGCATCTACCAGTTGCCGCTCGGCGTGGTCGGTGTTGCGGTGGCGATCGTGCTGTTGCCCGAACTGTCGCGGGCGCTGAAGTCGGGCAATCTGATCGAGGCGGCCAATCTGCAGAACCGCTCGGTCGAGTTCACGCTGTTCCTGACCCTGCCGGCAGCCGCGGCACTCTGGGTGATGTCGGAGCCGATCGTGCGGCTGGTCTATGAGCGCGGCGCGTTCGCCGCCAACGGCTCGACGCCGACAGTGGCGGCGATCCTGGCGATCTTCGGCCTCGGCCTGCCGGCTTTCGTGCTGATCAAGGCGTTCACCCCAGGCTATTTCGCCCGCGAGGACACGCGCACGCCGATGATCTTTGCCGCCATCTCAGTGGCGGTGAACGTCACCACGGCGCTGACGCTGTTTCCACGGATGGGCGCGCCCGGCATCGCGGTGGCCTCGGCCGTCGCCGGCTGGGTCAACGCGGTGATGCTGCTCGGCGTCCTGATCCGGCGCGGCCATTGGGGCCGCGACGTGCCGCTGATGAAGCGCATTCCACGGCTGGTGCTGTCGGCGGTCGTAATGGGGGCGGCACTCTATTTTGCCGAGCACTGGTTCGCCGTCAGGCTCGGGCCGGGCTCGCCGCTGGTGGTCAAGGCGACGACGCTGCTGTCGCTGGTTGCCGGCGGAGCGCTGCTTTATTTCATCACGGCCTTCGCCACAGGCGGTGCCGATTTCGGCATGATCCGACGCAACGTCAAGCGGGGATCGGGCAAGTCGGCGCCACCGGTCGCAAAGACCGACCTGGACGAGTAGAGCGCCCGACACGCCCGCAGCGCCGTCTTGATCGCAGCGCCGTCTTCGTCCATAAGCGCGCCGTCGCAAGACTTTCGCCGCGCGCGGTTTCCAGCCGCGTGATTGGCTCCGAAAAGTCTGCAACTTTTCGGAATCACGCTTATACGGCCCTCCACAAGCCATGAGGACAATCATGACCGCCTTCAAGCCACTCGTCTTTTCCGGTGTCCAGCCGACCGGCAATCTGCACCTCGGCAACTATCTCGGCGCCATCAAGAAATTCGTTGCCCTGCAGGACACCTCCGATTGCATCTATTGCGTCGTCGACCTGCATTCGCTGACAGCCCAACTCGTTTATGAAGACCTAGCCGATCAGACGCGGTCGATCACCGCTGCGTTCCTGGCCTCGGGCATCGACCCGAAGAAGCACATCGTCTTCAACCAGTCGCGGGTCATGCAGCACGCCGAGCTCGCCTGGATCTTCAATTGCGTGGCGCGCATCGGCTGGATGAACCGCATGACGCAGTTCAAGGACAAGGCCGGCAAGGATCGCGAGAACGCCTCGCTCGGCCTGCTTGCCTATCCTTCGCTGATGGCTGCCGACATCCTGCTCTACCGTGCCACCCACGTGCCGGTGGGCGAGGACCAGAAGCAGCATCTGGAACTCACCCGCGACATCGCACAGAAATTCAACAACGACTTCTCCGACCGCATCGCGGCCCTTGGCGTCGGCGTCGAGATGCAGGTCGGCGAAGAGACCGTGAACGGCTACTTCCCGCTGACCGAGCCGGTCATCGGCGGGCCGGCGGCGCGCGTCATGTCGCTGCGCGACGGCTCCAAGAAAATGTCCAAATCGGACCCGTCGGATTTGTCGCGCATCAACCTGACCGACGATGCCGACGACATCTCGAAGAAGATCCGCAAGGCCAAGACCGACCCCGAAGCGTTGCCGAGCGAGCTGGACGGCCTGGCCGGCCGACCCGAGGCGGAGAACCTGGTCGGCATCTATGCGGGTCTCGCCGAGATATCGAAGGCGGATGTACTCAAGGAATTCGCCGGTCAGCAGTTTTCCGTGTTCAAGCCGGCCTTGGCCGATCTTGCAGTGGAAAAACTGGCGCCGATCGCCAGCGAGATGCGCCGCATTTCGGATGACCGCGCCTATGTCGACGCAGTGCTCAAGGATGGCGGCGAGCGCGCCGGCGTGCTGGCCGAAGCGACGATGAAGACGGTGCGCGACATTATCGGCCTGCTGCAGGGCTGATCGCGACATCGGGTGCACTGGCACAAGGCCGGCGGCTTGCCGCCGGTCCCCCGCAGTGGCAGATTGCGGCCGCACGACACCGAGTAGATGACATGGTCTCCAAACGCCTCAGCCGCGAAGCCGGCCATCGCAGGAAATTCCTGACGATCATCGACGACACGCCGGAATGCGAGCGCGCCGTCGCCTATGCCTCGAAACGGGCGCAGAGCACCAGCGGCACGCTGGTGCTGCTCTATGTCATCGTGCCGGACGATTTCCAGCATTGGCTGGGTGTCGAGAAGATCATGCGCGAGGAAGCCAACGCCACCGCGCGCGCCGCACTCGACAGCTATGCCAACAAGGTGCGCCAGAAGCTCGGCATCGAGCCCGAGATGGTGGTGCGCGAAGGCAAGCCGACGGAAGAGATCCACAAATTGATCGAGGAAGACCAGGACATCGCCATCCTGGTGCTGGCCGCCGGTGCGGGCAAGGAAGGCCCGGGGCCACTGGTCGGCGCCGTGGCCGGCAAGGGTGCCGCCTTCCCGATCCCGGTGACTGTCGTGCCGCAGAACCTGTCGGACGAGGAAATCGACAGCCTGGCCTGAGATTCTGCTCTTCAGGTGATGCCGGTCCGATGATGGGCGCGAAAAAACATTCCGCCAGCCAGCTGTTCCGACGATGCGTTTCGCTTGAATGTCCAGCCAATTGAGCCTATTTAGAATTGTTCCAAACTAGATGCCCAAACGGGCACGGAGACGGCCATGTTCATCCAGACCGAATCGACGCCAAACCCGGCGACGCTGAAATTCCTGCCCGGCAAGGAAGTGCTTCTGGAAGGCACCGCCGATTTCCGCGATGCCGACAGCGCCGCCGTCGCCTCGCCGCTGGCCGGCCGGCTGTTCGAAATTCCTGGCGTCACCGGCGTTTTCTTCGGCTATGACTTCATCACCGTGACCAAGGATGGCCCCGACTGGCAGCATTTGAAGCCGGCGATCCTCGGCGCCATCATGGAGCATTTCATGTCCGGCGCGCCCGTCATGGCCAAGGCCGGACCGGCCGCCGAGACCAGCCAGACCGGTGAGTTCTACGACAAGGCCGACGAGGAGCTGGTCATCACCATCAAGGAACTGCTCGACACGCGGGTGCGCCCGGCGGTCGCCCAGGATGGCGGCGACATCACCTTCCGCGGCTTCGAGAATGGCACGGTGTTCCTGCACATGAAGGGCGCCTGCGCCGGCTGCCCGTCCTCGACGGCGACGCTGAAGCACGGCATCCAGAACCTTCTGCGCCATTTCGTGCCGGAAGTGCAGCAGGTCGAACAGGTCTCCTGACGCCCCTTTGATGATTCTACCCCACTGACCATCTGGTCCGATTTCTTCGCTTCCGGCGCCTCGGCCAGAAGGAACTCCAAAGTGATCTACGAACTTCGGGTTTACCGGGCTTTGCCGGGACGCTTGCCGGCGCTTCTTGATCGCTTCGACAAGATCACCCTCAAATTATGGGAAAAGCACGGTATCCGCCAAGCGGGTTTCTTTACCACGCTGATCGGTGCTTCGAACAACGACCTGACCTACATGCTGGCATGGGAATCGCTGGCCGAACGCGAAGAGCGCTGGACGGCGTTCGTGAAGGACCCGGCCTGGACACAGGCGCGGGAAGATTCCGAGCGTGACGGCCAGATCACCGAGACAATCACCAACCAAATTTTGGCTCCCACCTCGTTCTCGGCGGTGTCCTGACCACCGAGCAGGCGTCGCATCGCGCAAACAACAAAAAACCGGGCCGAATTGCCCGGTTTTCTGCTTGGGACGTCCGTTGTTGCCTAGACGGTCCGCGTACGAAAACTGCCTCTAGAGAACGATGACCTTGGCGCCGACCGAGGCGCGGTCATAGAGGTCGATAATGTCCTGATTCATCAGGCGGATGCAGCCAGACGACATCGCCTTGCCGATCGAATTCCACTCCGGGCTGCCATGCAGGCGATAGCCTGAATCACCGCCCTTGTTGAACAGGTACATGGCGCGCGCGCCGAGCGGGTTCTTCAGGCCTGGCTGCATGCCGCCGGCAAACTTTTCCAATTCCGGCTGGCGCTGGATCATCTGCCTCGGCGGCGTCCAGGTCGGCCATTCGCGCTTGAGCGCAATGTGGGCGGTGCCATGCCACTCGAAGCCCTCGCGGCCGACGCCGATGCCGTAACGAATGGCCCTTCCGTCGCCCTCGATGAAGTAGAGGAACTTGTTCTGCGTATCGACGATGATCGTGCCCGGCTTTTCCGGGCTGTCGTAGTTCACTTCCTGCCGATGGTACTTCATCGGCACTTTCTCGATCGGGATGCGCGGCAGCTGATAACCTGCGTCGGTGACCGCGCCGTAGTTGTTGGAGAATATCTGCGAGCCGATGGTGCTGCAACCGGCGATAGCAGTGGAGAGCGCCAGTGCGGCGATGATTGCAAACGACTTCATGCGCATCAGGTGATCCGGTGCCCCGCCCAACTTCGGCGGCACGAGTCGGCCGCTCTCTCATCATCATTCATGCTGGCATTTGCTTTGCTTGCCAAGCGCGCGATGCCTATATGCCTGCCTTGACGTACCGGTAAGCGTATCACTATGGCATTTTGGCCACAGGACTCACAGGATTGTGAAGCAAATTCAAGGGGCCTGCTCCATGGGCTCCTGGAAATCGAGGAGAACCGTCATGAATGTCGGTGACGCCGCCCACCGCTCCGGCCTGCCGGCCAAGACTATCCGCTACTATGAAGAGATCGGCCTGATCGCCCCGGCGCGCGCCGCCAACGGCTACCGCGATTATTCCGGAGACGACATCCACCGGCTGGCCTTCCTGCGCCGCGCGCGCAATCTCGGCTTTTCCATCGACGATTGCCGCCAGTTGATGGCGCTTTACCAGGATCGCAGCCGCGCCAGCCAGAACGTGCGCGAAATCGCCGCCGCCCATGTCACGGCGATCGAGGAGAAAGTGCGCGAGTTGCAGTCGATGCGCTCGACGCTGCAGAAACTGATCCATGCCTGCCACGGCGACGAAAGGCCGGATTGTCCGATCCTTGATGACATGGCGGGGGCGGCGTTGCCCAGCGACAAGGCCGCCTCTGCGCCTGCATAATGACTCTACGTCGACGAGGCCCGACGCCTGGTCGACTCCTGCCGGGAGGACATCCGCAATGGTCTCGATGACCGTCGAACTGCGCAATGTGGAGGACACGCAAGCGGCCATGGGCTGGGCCGGCGGCCACACGATCATCGTCGACCGACCCGAAGGCAAGGCCGGCGGCATGGGCCTGGGCTTCAATGGCGGCCAACTGCTCGCCCTGGCGATCGGCGGCTGCTTCTGCAACGACCTTCGCTACGTCGCCGAGGAAATGGGTGTAACGCTCAACAAGATCGCGGTGACCGTCACGCTGAACCTCGAAGGCAAGCCTTTGCTCGCGACCTCGTCAATCATGAAGGTTTCATGCACGACGCTGGACGGCTCCGACCCGGCGGAGATCATCACAAGGGCCGCGGCGATTTCCACGGTCAGCAACTCCCTGCGCCAGGGCGTGCCGGTGAGCATTGAAACGGACGCAACGGCGACCGGCTTGTCGGAGGAATGATCCCTGGGAACAGGCGCATTTGGCCGCGTGGATTGTCGGAGACCGCTAAAAAGATCCGCCGCCGGCACGGCAGGGGGATTGACCCAATTTTCTTCGGCATCTGGGCGCGTCAATCTGCCGCTCTATGTCTTCCCTTGTCGCAATGATCAACGATGGAGGTTGGCATGGATCGGCGATTGTTTCTGACTGGAGTGCTTGGGCTTGCAGGGGCTGCGACCGTCGTCGCAATCGCGCGTCCTGCCACCGCCCTGGCCGGCATCCCTGATACGGGGCCCGGCATTCTCGATGAGCTCGACAAAGCATCCGACGACATTCTCGGCCCGGATGGTCCCGATGTCCAGGACGGCGTCGAGTTCGTGCGGCACCGCAGATGGCACCGCCGCCGTCGCCGACGCGGGTGGAGGCGGGTTTGCCGTCGCTATTGGCGCAATGGTTCTTGGCGCCGCAGATGTTTCCGCAGATCCTTCTGGATCCACTTCTGACGGGATCACCAAACGCGAAGGCTCCGGCATCCGCCGGAGCCTTCGCTATCGCTGCGGGCTTGAATCCAATCGGCAAAAAAGGCCCGCCGCCCCTCGGCAGCGGGCAGGTCCTGGAGTGCCGGGGGATCAACCCGGCATGGAATCAACGAGCGGATCACCGGTTGGTTGCAGGGATCGGCCCGGTAGCCTTCCTTTGGGTGGACCGCCACCGGGCCTGACCGGAGCGGGGTGTATTGGGGGAGCCCCGGCTGCTTCCAAAATATCACCTTTCACTTAAATTAGCTTTAGCTAATTTACAGAAAGCCATGCGCCACCCGCAGATGGGTTGCGCCTTCACGGAAATGTCGAAGTGACGTCTGCCTGCTTATGCCATTCGACATTCGCGGAACTAAAGCGGTTGCATCTGACTTTGGTTGGTAACGCGCAAAGACTTTTTTCTGCTATCTTAGGGTTACTAAATGGAAATTGATCGGCGCGGCATATCAAGTCGATTCGCGCTGACGATCTCTTTGTTTTTCGAGGAACTGCTTGGCGTGTTCCGCCCAATCAGCCGCCGTGACTTTATGCTCCCGAACGGACTTTCTGAAAGCCTTGCGCAGAGCGTCAAGGTCAAAGGCCCATACTTGTTGGCCTTCTTTAGTGTTCGATTTTGCGTCACCCGTCCCCATGGAAGCGACGGTACGCACCGCAAACTCAATCTTTCAAGGATCAATGCCTGACTTCTTTTGGGTATATCCGGGTATATCGAATATACAATCGTCTGCATAAAACAGGTTCAAACCGTGAACAAAATCTGGCATGGTGCCTGGCATGCCGATCAT
>NZ_RZTB01000099.1:0-21346 GCF_003997735.1 Mesorhizobium sp. M7A.F.Ca.MR.148.00.0.0
CCTCAGGGCGGATGGGTGCGCGATCTGCTTACCGCGGCATCGAACGATGAGGACCTCAGGTCGGCAGCCCCTACGGCCCCCGTGGAAGCGCAGCGCGCTACCCCCGCCCAGCGCTCGCCCCTGCATGTCGTGGAATCGCTGAACTCGCTCTCCGTCGATATCGCGCGTGCCATCGACCACGAGGCTTCGATCGAGCTGTGGAACCGCTACCGGCGTGGCGAGCGTGACGTGTTCACGCGGCGGCTCTACACGTTGAAGGGACAGCAGACGTTCGACGAGATCCGTCGCAAGTATCAGGCCGAGGCCGAGTTCCGCGCCGCCGTCGACCGCTACTGCGACGATTTCGAGAAGCTGCTCAAGGATGTCTCGCGCAACGACCGCGACAACATCATGGCGCAGACCTACCTGACGTCGGACACCGGCAAGGTCTACACCATGCTGGCCCATGCGAGCGGCCGCCTGCATTAAGACAGGAATTGAACAGGCGGGGCTATGGTCCCGCCTGTGACTGCGCTGAACCTCCGTCACGCGCCGACCTGCCCGCAGCAAGTTTTCCGAGCCTATCGATGCGTTCGGGACTCGTCCAAAGTCGGATTTCCGACGCACTGAAATCCACCGACAATACCCGCTGCCCTGACGTTCGAAGGGTGTGATCGTGAAGACGGCAATTATTTTCGACTGCGAGTTTCTTTGCCTGGAGGGCTCGCAACGCCGATTCTGGTGCGCGGCACACGATCCTGACCCGGTGATCGCACAGATCGGCGCCGTCAGGCTTGGACTCGAGGGCGATTTTCCAATGCTCGGCACACACAAGGTCTACATCAGACCGGTCGACCGGTTTGGTCAGAGATACGCCCTCGACCCGTTCTTCACCAAACTGACCGGCATTACCGAGGAAGATCTGGAGACCGAGGGGGTGGCGCTAGGAGACGCCCTCGCCGACGTCGATCGTTTTTCCGGCGGGGCGCGTTTCTGGTCCTGGGGCAAGGACGAATTGAACATGATCGCCATCAGTTGCTATGTCGCGGACATTCAGCCTCCGATCCCGGCCAGCCGGTTTGACAATGCCGTCAAGCTGCTGATCGCGGCCGGAATGCCGATCGAGGATCTGGCGAGAACGCCGAGCAACAAGCTCGCCGATTACTACGGCGTCGAACACCCGCCATTGCAGGGGCACGACGCGCTCGATGACGCGCTGTCCGTCACCTATACCCTGCAGCACCTGATGAAGACCGGAAAGCTCCGCCCGGAAATCTTTGACCGCTTGTAGGCAGAGAAGCCTGGAGGGATGAAGCTTTGTGGGATTCCGGCGCGCCCCGCGCTCAGATCACCGAATCCGTCCAGTGCACGATCTGCCCGGCGGCGTCGCCGAACGCCTTGTCGAGCGCGCTGACATAGGCAGGATTGCCGCTGCCCGAGACGGGTGCGGCTGCGGTGAAGCTCTTGGAGGCACGGACCTCGCCGTTGCGATCGTTCAGGATCCGCACGAACAGATCGACCTCGGCATGTTCGCCGCCGTCGACACGCACCTCGAAGGACCGGATTTCGACGATCACCTGATAGTCGATCGCCAGGCCCTCGCCCGGCTTGCCGACGCCGGCAAAGCTGCCTGAACGCTGGAAGGTCTCGGCCAGCCGCGCCTGCACGATCAACGGCAGCCGGTCGGCCCATTGCGCGCCCTTGAGATACTGGATCGACCGATCCGACGGCTTGATGACGATATTCTGGCTGTCCAGCGCCTTGAGCGCCGACGGCTGCGCGATCAGGATCTGGCGGCGGCTATGGCCATGCGCGTCGACCGAAGGCGCTGACAGTTCGAACGTATCGAGCGGCGCGGGCTTGCCGCCCAACGCCGCGCAGCCGGCCAGCGTCAAGGCAAGCAGTGCCGCAGCCGAAGTCAACCCGCCCGTTTTCACCCATACAGACTTCACGCGCGATCCCCGTTGTCCCCGGATCGTAAGATCGACCCGCTTTCGCGGCTCATGTTTCTGGGGCGCGCCGTCGCCGAAGTCAACGCCGCGCCCTGCCATCGAATTGTGCCGAACCTCGCCGTCGCCACCCGAAAGGATGCGCTGCGGATTGCGGCTGAGATCGGTCACCGCCTCTTCGATGCGGCTGATCGAACGGCGGCTGTCCTGCACCAAAGCCTCGACATTCGAAAGCCCCTGTCCAGAGAAGCGCGCCAGATTGTCGGTGATGACGCCAAGGCGGGCATTCAGCGTGTCGGCAACCTGCTTGAACGACTTCAGCGTCGCCCTGGCATCCGCCATCACGCCGTCGGCCTGCCCCGACCCGAGCAAGGTATCGACCCTGGCAAGAATGCCATCGACGCGCACCGAGGCATCGTTGAGCCGTTGCGCGAGCTGCTTTGCGTCCTTGATCGTCTGGTCGATGTCGTCGGCCCGGTTGGCGAACTTGTGGGTCACCTCCGCGATGTCGGCGGCGGCCTTGTCGGCGCTCTCGCTGGCCTTTTGGATGTTGGCGAGCGCCGAGCGCACTTGTGCGGGATCGATACCGTCGATCACGTTGTCGACCTTGGCCAGCGTGCCTTGCGTCCGTTTGGCGAAGTCGTTGACCGATCCCACGGCTGTATCGACGTTCTTGATCACGCCGTCGAGCTGCTTCGACGTCTCCTTGAGGTTACCGGTTACCGCGTCGACATTGGCGACGATGCTCTTGATCTTGTCCTTGTCGACGGCGTTGAGAAGGCCTTCGGCCGCCTTCAGCGTGCCATCGAGTTTGCCAGAAACGCCTTTCAGCTCATCGGCCAGCGTGCTGGCGGCGGACAGGAATTTGTCGATGCCATCCGAATTCTTGGCCAGCGCATCGGAGAAGGTCTGAACATTCTGGACGGTCTGCGTCAGCGGCCCGCGAACGTCCCTGGTGAAGCCTTCGAGCTCGGTCAGCACCTTGTCGGCGCGGGTGAAGATATTCTGCGCCGTCTGCAAGAGGTTGGTCACCGCCGACGGGTTGGCGACGATCTCGGCGACCTTGCCTTCCTTTTCCGCCTGGTCGAGGAGTTTCACTTCCTTGGGGTCGGCGCCCTTGAGCTCGATGTTGGCCTGCCCGGTCAGGCCGGCAAGCCCGATATCGGCTTGCGTCGATTTGGTGATCGGCGTCATGCGGTCGATCTCGGTATCGGCGATGGCAACCGTCGGATTGTCGACGTCGATATAGACGCGCTTGACGTCGCCGACCTTGACGCCGTTGAACAGCACGAAACTGCCGCGGCCAAGCCCGGACGCAGAGCCCGGAATGCGCACGCGCAGCAACGTCGTCTCGCCCTTGTCGCCGATGGCCGCCGTCCAGTAGACGAAGGCAAACGCCGCCAGGATCGCAGCCAGCGTGAAGATGCCGACAATGACGTAGTTGGCTCTAGTTTCCATTGTCCCACTTATGGCTATGCGCGCGCCGCAAGATCAAGTTGCCGGGCGCGTTTTCCGCGGAAATAGGACTTTACCCACGGTTCCTCGCTCTTCAGCATGTCGTCGATGGTGCCTTCGACCAGCACTTTCTTCTTGCCGAGCACGGCCACCCGGTCGCAAGCGGTGAACAGCGTGTCGAGATCGTGCGTCACCATGTAGACGGTCAGATCCATCGTATCGCGCAGTTTGACCACCAGCTCGTCGAACTCCGCCGCGCTGATCGGATCGAGGCCCGATGTCGGCTCGTCGAGGAAGACGATGTCGGGATCGAGCGCGAGTGCCCGGGCCAGCGCGGCGCGCTTGATCATGCCGCCGGACAGTTCGGACGGGAATTTCTGCGCCGCATCGGGCGGCAGCCCGACCAGCTCGATCTTGAGCATCGCCAGTTCGTCCATCAGCTTTCGCGGAAGGTCGAGATATTCGCGCATCGGCACCTGGACGTTTTCCAGCACTGTCAGCGCCGAGAACAGCGCGCCGTGCTGGAACAGCACGCCAAGCCGCATGTCGATGCGCAGACGCTCGGCATCATCAGCTTTCTCGACATCGACGCCGAACAGCTTGATCGTACCCGACTGCTTGCGCGTCAGGCCGAGAATGGTGCGCAGCAGAACGGATTTACCAGCACCCGAGGCGCCGACAAATCCAAGGATTTCGCCGCGCCTTATGTCGAGCGACAGTCTGTCGAGGATAAGCTTGTCGGCGAAGGACACGCTGATGTCGTGCGCGGATAGCACGATGTCGCCCTCACCCGCGTCATCCGCCAATGCGCCCGCCCTTTTCCTGTTTCGCAGGTTCATCTCAGAACTCGATCGCTGCGTAGAACATGGCAAAAAGTCCGTCGAGGATGATGACGACGAAGATCGACTTCACAACCGAAGCGGTAACATGCTGGCCGAGCGATTCGGCGCTGCCGCCGACCTTCATGCCTTCGACCGAGGCAATCGTGCCGATGATCATGGCCATGAACGGCGCCTTGATCAGGCCGGCAAAGATGGTGCTGAGATCGATGGCGACGCGCAACCGGTCGATGAAGGCGGCGGGCGGGATGTCGGAATAGAGCCAGGCAGCCAGTATGCCGCCGCCGAGTGCGGCGAAATTGGCGATGATGGTCAGGCACGGCAAGGCGATGACCAGCGCCACGAGCCGGGGAAAGACCAGGACGCCGATCGGGTTGAGCCCGATGACCTTCAGCGCGTCGACCTCCTCGCGCATCTTCATCGAGCCGATCTCGGCGGTGATCGCGCTGCCGGAGCGGCCGGCGATCATGATTGCCGTCATCAGCACGCCAAGCTCGCGCAGGATCAGCACGCCGACCAGGTCTACGACGAAGATATCGGCGCCGAAATAGCTGAGCTGATAGGCGCCTTGCTGGGCAACGATGGCGCCGACGATCGCCGACATCAGCACCACCACCGGAATGGCGCCGACGCCCATGCGGTCGATCTGGTTGAAAATCGCCGCCGGGTTGACGGCATGGCCACGGCCGAGCTTCATCTGCGCGCCACGGATGGTGGCGCCGAGGATGTTCATCGAGGCGAGAAAATCGTCGCGCATCTCGTAGACCCGGCGGCCGACCGCCTCAAGCGCGCGAATGACGATGTTGGGCGGTCGCGCCGGGCCGGATTCGGGTTCGCGCCGCACGGCCTCGCCGACAGCTTCGAGCAGGATCGAAGCGATCTCGCTCTGGCCTTGCATCTGGATCTCGACGCCCTTCTTCTCGAAGGCGCTGACCAGCCGGTCGATCAGCCAGGCGCCGGCGGTGTCCATCTTCTCGATCTTGGAAACATCGAGCGCCAAGGTTTTGAAGCCGCTTCGCTTTTCGATCTTGCGCATGTCGGCGTCGATGAGCGCGACGGTCCTTGTGGTCCAGATTCCGGAGAAAGCGCAGCCAAGAACGCCATCCTCCTCGCCGATCGCCACGCGCGGTTCGTGGTCAGCCTCCCCTGCGGTCGTGCCGCTTGCGTCGCGCTTGCCGATGGTCAACATGGCGTCCTGTTTAGCCTGACGGGTCTGACCTGTCGATTTGCCGACAACGCTTGTCGCACAGCAGGAGCAGAAAAATATGGCGCGTGTCATTTCGGTCGAGGCCGAGCGTTTTCCCATCGCCGGAACCTTCACCATTTCGCGAGGTTCCAAGACCGAAGCCGAGGTGATCTCCTGCACGATCGGCGAGGGCGGCCACCTCGGCCGCGGCGAATGCGTCCCCTACAAGCGCTATGGCGAGACCATGGAGGGCGTGCGCGACGCGATCGAGGCCATGCGCGGCCGGATCGCCGGTGGCATCAGCCGGACCGCCTTGCTCGATGCTATGCCGGCCGGAGCCGCCCGCAACGCCATAGACTGCGCCCTGTGGGACCTGGAGGCAAAGCTCAGCGGAACCTCGGTAGCAGTCGCGATAGGTGCTCTTCCCTTGCAGGCGCTCGAAACCGCCTACACGCTGTCGCTGGGCGAGCCGGAGGCGATGGCGGCGCAGGCTCGCGCCAATGCGGCGCGGCCGCTGCTCAAGGTCAAGATCGGCGGCGACAACGACATCGCCCGCATCCGCGCGGTCAGGCAGGCAGCGCCAGACAGCCGCATCATCCTCGACGCCAATGAGGGCTGGAGCGACGACAACATCGTTGCGAACCTCGCCTTTGCCGCCGAACAAGGTATCGCGCTGATCGAGCAGCCGCTGCCGGCCGGTCATGACGAAATCCTGCGCCATATCGCCCATCCCGTGCCGATCTGCGCCGATGAAAGCGTGCACGAGGCTGAGAATCTCGAAGCGCTTGTCGGTCTCTACGATGCCGTCAACATCAAGCTCGACAAGTCGGGGGGCCTGACTGCGGCACTGGTGCTGCGCGATCGCGCCCGCGAACTCGGTTTCGGCGTGATGGTCGGCTGCATGGTCGGCACGTCATTGGCGATGGCGCCAGCGGTGCTGCTTGCCCAGCATGCCGATTTCGTCGACCTCGACGGTCCGCTGCTGCTTGCCCGCGACCGGGTACCGGGCCTTGTCTACCAGGGATCGATGGTGTCACCGCCCGATGTGGCGCTGTGGGGCTGAGCGCGCTGCAAGGCCGATCAGCACGAGGCCGATCAAGGCGATCGGGATCATGGCAAAGAAGCCGTCCACGCCGAGATGGTCGTAGAGCGGGCCGGACGCCAGCGTCACCACCGCCATGAAGAAGCCGTTGGAGAAATAGGCAATGCCTTGCGCGGCACCTGTCCGCTCCTCGGAGACGGTTTCGCCGATCATCTTCTGCAGGCCGATCAGCCCAAGCGCCACCGAGACCGAGTGCAGCGACTGGACACCGAAGAAACCGGGAATGCCGAGGCCGAGCGGCCAGACCAGCGGAAAGGCGATCCAGCGCACGATGGAGCCGATCCCCGCCATCACCATGATCGACACGACGGAGAACCGGTCAAAAAAGCGGGTGAACATCATGAACATGCAGACTTCCGACACCACGCCCCAAGCCCATAAGAGACCGACAACCGAATCGCTGAGGCCGATCGATTTCCAGTAGATGGAGACGAAACCGTAGAGGAATGCGTGGCTGGCGGTTATGACGCCGACGCCGACGGAAAAATACAGGAAATACGGGTTGAGAAGCTTCGGCGCCGAATGCTGGATGTCGGTGGCCGACAGCGGTGAGGCGCGCCGCGGACGGCCTAGACGCGGCGCCAGCAGGCCGGCGGCAAGGGCCGCGGCAAACGCCGCCAGAATGATAACCGGAACGGCCTGCGAGCCGGCTGCCGACAGAATGAAGCCGCCGGCGACATTGGCGCAGAGATAGGAGATCGAGCCCCATTTGCGCATGCTTGTGTAGTTCGAACCGAAGCGGCGGACACCCGAAAGCGCCAGCGAATCGGCGATCGGCGAATGCGGCGTCCAGACAATGGTCAACGCCAATGAGACCGCCAGCACCATCGCATAGGTCGGCGGCAGGAAATAGCCTGCCGACAGGAGCAGTGATGCAACCATCAGCGCGACATAGACATCGGCGCGGTCCCTGGCACGGTCGGCCAACGCGGTCAGTAACGGCGTCGTCACCACGCGCAGGAACATCGGCGCCGCCAGAATGACGGCGATCTGCTCGGCGTGAAAACCCTTGGCCTGCAGCCACAGTGGAAAATAAGGCAAATGCGTTCCGAGCGGCACGTACAGCGTCGCGAAGATCAGGCTCATGCGCAGTTCGAAATGGCGCGGCTTGACGAGTTGTTCGGGCGAGAGCTGCGGCAGGGCCATGAATCGATCCAATCGCGCTGTATTCGACCGGACGGCAACGCGTATCGATCCCTTAACATGGACGAAAACCGGACGAAACCGGTTGGACTAATTGATCGATTCCGAAGCCCGAAAAAGACTTCGGACTATGCCGCCTGCCCTACCCGGTCCGCGATGAGCAACGGGACAAAGGGCTCGTCCGGCGCTTCTGGCAGCACCTGCGCCCAGGTCAGGATTTCCATGCGGCCGTCAAAATGCTCGACCACGGCCGTGCAGCTTTCCACCCAGTCGCCGGTGTTGATGTACTGGACATCGCCAAAATTCTCGATGACGGCATGATGGATGTGGCCGCAAATGACGCCGTCGACGTGTGAACGACGTGCCTCATCCGCAAGCATGGTCTGGAACGAGCCGATGAAGTTCACCGCCTTCTTCACGTTTTGCTTGGCCCAGGACGAAAACGACCAATACGGCAGGCCGAGCAGTTGGCGCAGCCGCGTCACCACGCGGTTGACCAGCATGGCCGCGTCATAGGCGTGGTCGCCGAGATAGGCGAGCCAGCGCGCATTGTGGACCACGGTGTCGAACTGGTCGCCATGGATGACGAGCAGGCGCTTGCCGTCGGCAGTCGCGTGGATGGCGCGGTCGGCGACGACGATGCCGCCGAAATGCACGCCCTGGAACTGGCGGGCGAACTCGTCATGGTTGCCGGCGATGTAGGTGATGTTGGCGCCCTTGCGCGCCTTGCGCAGCAGTTTCTGCACGACGTCATTGTGGCTTTGCGGCCAGTGCCAGCTCCGCCGCAGCCGCCAGCCGTCGACGATGTCGCCCACCAGATAGATGATATCGGCATCGTGATATCGAAGGAAATCGATCAGGAACTCGGCCTTGGCCGCCTTCGAGCCCAGATGGACATCGGAAATGAACATGCTGCGGAAAGTGCGGGGCTCTTGGCCGGACATCGCGATTTCACCGTTGCTTTCGCGAGCCTATGCCCCGATTCATGCAACAACCGTATGACGGTTGCGATTGGTCCAGCCGAAGGACTAGCTTGCCGGCCAAATCACAGGAGAAATCGTCATGGATCTCGGTATCCGCGGAAAGAAGGCCATCGTCTGCGCTTCGAGCAAGGGACTTGGGCGCGGTTGCGCCATGGCGCTGGCCGAGGCCGGCTGCGATGTCGTGGTCAACGGGCGCAACGCCGAACTGGTGGCGAAAACCGCCGCGGAGTTGCGCGAGCGATATGGCGTCACGGTGACGGAAGTCGTCGGCGACGTTTCGAAGCCGGAGGTGCAGAAGGCGCTGCTCGCGGCTTGCCCCGAGCCGGACATCCTGGTCAACAACAATGGCGGCCCGCCGCTTCGCGATTTCCGCACGCTCGATCGCGAAAAGATCCTCGAAGGCGTCACCCAGAACATGGTGACGCCGATCGAGCTGGTGCAGGTCGTGCTGGACGGCATGGCGGCACGCGGCTTCGGCCGCATCGTCAACATCACCTCGCTGTCGGTCTATGTGCCCATTCCCGGCCTCGACCTGTCGTCCGGCGCGCGCGCCGGCCTGACCTCGTTCCTTGCCGGCGTGGCCAGAACGGTGATCGACCGCAACGTGACCATCAACAGTCTTTTGCCGGGCAAGCTCGACACCGACCGGCTGCGCGGCCCGCATGAAGCCGGCAGCGTCGAAAGCCCTGAGGCCGCGGCCGCGCGCAAGACCCGCATCAGCGCCGACGTTCCGGCCAAGCGGCTCGGCACGCCGGAAGAATTCGGCCAGATCTGCGCCTTCCTGTGCTCGGTCCATGCGGGCTATCTGACCGGGCAGAACATACCGGTCGATGGTGGTCTCTACGTCAGCGCCTTTTGATCAACTTGTCCGTGAAACTGCAGGAACTATTCATCAGAAAATCGGCATAAGCATTTGATCGTTCAAGGCTTTCTACGCACTGGTCGGTAAAGCTGCCTGCGCGTCAATTAGCGTCGCGAAAAACCACGGCTGCATGCTAAAAGGGAATCTCCAGCCAGATTTCGAGGGAGCGGCCGCATGGAAGGCGAGAGCAAAAAGACGGTACGTTCGGACCTCGACGAAGCCGCCCTCTACTTCCACAAGCACCCAAGGCCGGGAAAACTCGAGATACAGGCGACCAAGCCGCTCGGCAATCAGCGCGACCTCGCGCTCGCCTATTCGCCTGGCGTCGCCGCCCCTTGCCTGGAAATCCGCGACGATCCGGCGACCGCCGCCGACTACACCGCGCGCGCCAATCTGGTCGGTGTCGTCACCAACGGGTCGGCGGTGCTCGGCCTCGGCAATATCGGCCCGCTGGCCTCCAAGCCGGTGATGGAAGGCAAGGCCGTCCTGTTCAAGAAGTTCGCCGGCATCGATGTCTTCGACATAGAGATCGACGCGCCCGGTATCGAGCGCATGGTCGAGACGATCTCGGCGCTCGAGCCGACTTTCGGCGGCATCAATCTCGAGGACATCAAGGCGCCAGAATGCTTCGAGGTCGAGGAACAGTTGAAGGCGCGCATGAAGATACCGGTGTTCCACGACGACCAGCATGGCACCGCCATCATCGTCGCTGCCGCCGTGCTCAACGGGCTGGAATTCGCCGGCAAGACCATATCGGAAATCAAGATCGTCACCTCCGGCGCCGGGGCTGCCGCCCTTGCCTGTCTCAACCTGCTGGTCTCGCTCGGCGCCAAGGTCGAAAACATCTGGGTCACCGACCGTTTCGGCGTTGCCTACAAGGGGCGCACCGACGAGATGGACCGCTGGAAAGACCCTTATGTGAAGGACACCGAGGCGCGCACGCTGGCCGACGTCATATCGGGTGCCGACGTCTTCCTCGGCTTGTCGGCGGCAGGCGTGCTGAAGCCGGAACTGCTTGAGCACATGGCGCCAAAACCGCTGATCCTGGCGCTGGCCAACCCCAATCCGGAGATCATGCCGGAAATAGCGCGTGCGGCGCGTCCCGATGCGATGATCTGCACAGGCAGGTCCGATTTTCCCAATCAGGTCAACAACGTACTGTGCTTTCCTTACATCTTTCGCGGCGCGCTGGACTGCGGCGCCAGCGCCATCAATGAGGAGATGAAGATGGCGGCGGTGCGGGCAATCGCAGCGCTGGCACGCGAGGAACCTTCAGATGTCGCGGCCCGCGCCTATTCCGGCGAGACGCCGATCTTCGGCCCTGAATTCCTGATCCCTTCGCCCTTCGATCCACGCCTGATCCTGCGCATAGCGCCCGCGGTCGCCAAGGCCGCCTGCGACACCGGTGTCGCGACAAGGCCGATCACCGACTTCGCCGCCTATATCGACAAGCTGAACCGCTTCGTCTTCCGCTCCGGCCTGGTGATGAAGCCGGTGTTCTCGTCCGCCAAGGCATCGAGCGCCAAGCGCGTCATCTATGCCGACGGCGAGGATGAGCGCGTGCTGCGCGCCGCCCAGGTGGTGCTCGAAGAAGGCATCGCCGAGCCGATCCTGATCGGCCGGCCGCACGTCATCGAGGTGCGCCTGAAGCGCTACGGCTTGCGCATCAAGCCCGGTGTGGATTTCGGCCTGATCAACCCGGAAGACGATCCGCGCTACCGCCACTATGTCGACCTTCTGATCGAACTCGCCGGCCGGCGTGGCGTCACGACGGAAGCCGCGCGCACCATGGTCCGCACCGACAACACGGTGATCGCAGCACTTGCGCTGAAACGCGGCGATGCCGACGCCATGGTCTGCGGCCTTGAAGGGCGCTTCGAGCGGCATCTGCGCAACGTCACCTTGATCATCGGCCCGCGCACCGGCGTCAAGGATCGCGACCTGTCGACGCTCTCGATGCTGATCTCGCAGCGCGGCATCATCTTCCTGACCGACACGCATGTCTCCGTCGATCCGACGGCGGAAGAAATCGCTGAGATGACGGTGCTGGCGGCGGAAGAAATCCAGCGCTTCGGCATCGAGCCGAAGGCAGCGCTGCTCTCGCATTCGGATTTCGGCTCGCGCGATTCGCCAAGTGCCCTGAAGATGCGGCAAGCGGCGGCGATCCTGGCGCGCATTGCCCCAGAGTTGGAATGCGATGGCGAGATGCACGCCGATTCCGCTCTGTCGGAGCATCTGCGCCAGCGCGTCTATCCGCATTCACGGCTGAAGGGCGAAGCCAATCTGCTGGTGTTCCCCAACCTCGATTCGGCCAACATCACGCTGACGGCTCTCAGGACCATGATGGATGCGCTGCACGTCGGGCCGATCCTGCTCGGCACGGACATGCCGGCGCATATATTGACGCCGTCGGTCACCTCGCGCGGCGTCGTCAACATGACGGCGCTTGCCGTCGTGGAAGCCGCCCACAAGGCACAGGCGGTCGTCAATCTGGGCTGAACACGGATTTCGCGGTAAACTGCAGTTAACCGCGAACACGGTAGCATTGCGGGCTAACAGTCGGATTTGGCAGGCGGAGTTTGGGCGGATGGCAAGCGGAGGGTGGAAGCAGGCGCATGCTGCCATGCTGCTTGGCCTCCTGTTGTCCGCAACCTGGGGGGTAGCCGAGCCACAGGCTGCTTCGCGGGTCTGCCGCCAGCTGGAAGCCGATCTTGCCGCGTCCTCGCGCGGCGGTGGTGGCGGTCCGGCGCTGATCCGGAAATACGATTCCGCAATTGCCAGGCAGCATGAGCAGATTTCGAAAGCCCGCGGCCAGGCGAGCCGGGCCGGATGCGGCTTTTCGCTGTTTGGCCGCAACCTCAATCAATGCGCCGGGCTAAACGCCACCATCGATCGCATGAATGCCAATCTCGACGCCTTGCAGAACAAGCGCGAGCGGCTGGCCGGCGGCGGCTCGCGCCGCGACCGCGGACGCATCCTGGCGGCGCTTGACGCCAATGGCTGCCGCGACGACGCCGTTGCGCCTCAGCGGGCGCCTTTGCAGGAAGCCAACCGCGAGGGCGGCAGCGCAAACCTGTTCGATCAGCTTTTTGGCGGCAACAGCCAGCAGCTCGATATGCTTGATGAGCCCAACCAGCCCGACGATCCCGGCGAGGAGCGCAATGTCCGCCGTGTGCTCAACCAGCCCGGCATACCCGATTTTCCGAGCGTCGGCGGTGAGTTCCACACTTCCTGTGTGCGCACCTGCGACGGCTACTTCTTCCCGATGTCGAACTCAGCCTCGGCAGGCGATTTCGAACGTGACCAGAAGAATTGCGAATCGAGCTGCCCCGGCACCGAAATGCAGGTTTTCTATTCGCGCGGCATGGGCGACGATTCGGCCTCGATGACGTCATCCGTCACCGGCCGGCCCTACAGCGAATTGCCGACCGCCTATCTCTACAAGCAGCCCGATATGTCGCGGCCGCCGGCTTGCGGCTGCAACGCCGCCGCGCAGGGTTTTCAGATCATCGCCGGCAACCCGCAAAATCCGGAACAGTTGCAACCCGAGACGGACTCCGCACCGTTCATTCCGGTGCCGATCTCCAAACCGGATCCAGGTGCCGATCCCGAAACGCTGGCCAATCAGGAAGGCGGGCTCGACCGCGAGGCGATCAAGCGGCTTTCCGCCAAGCCGGTGATGTCGCCGGTGTCCGCGCTGCCGCCGGAACAGCGCAAGGTCAGGGTCGTCGGGCCAACGTTCCTACCCGACCCATCAGCGGCAATAGATCTGCAAGCTCCGGCCCCGAAGGCAGTCCGGTAAGGGCTGTCCTGAGCGGCATGAACAACGCCTTGCCCTTGCGACCGGTCGCTTCCCTGATCTTGCCCGTCCAGTCCTTCCAGATCGTCGCGGTCCAGGGTTCCTCCGGCAACAGGTCGAACGCCTGTCGAAGAAAGTCGCGGTCCTCATCGGAAAATTCCGGCTTCTCTTGCGGTCCTTCGCGCAGGATGCGCCACCAGTTGACCGCATCGGCCAGCCTGTCGAGATTGCCGCGCACCGCCAGCCAGAACGGTTCGGCTTGCTCGCCGGAGACGCCGAGCACGATCAGACGGTCTTGTGCCTCGGCGAACGGCATGTGGTGCAGCAGCGACCGGTTGAGCACGAACAGCTCGTCCGGATCGAACTTGGCGGCGGATTTCGATGTCGCCGCCGGATCGAAGCGTTCGGCGAGTTCGCCCATCGTCGGCACCGCCGCGACATTCTCCGAAGTGCCTACCAGGACGGCCAATGATGCGACGGCCATCGGCTCGATGCCGTCCTCGCGCAGGCTTTCAATCGAGAGTGCGCCGGTGCGCTTCGACAAGCCCTCGCCCGATGCGGTGGTCAGGAGATTATGGTGGCCGAACACTGGCGGCTCGGCAGCCAGCGCCTGGAACAGGGCGATCTGCACGCCGGTGTTGGTGACGTGGTCGTCGCCCCGGATGACATGGCTGACGCCCATCTCAATGTCGTCGACGACGGAAGGCAGCGTGTAGAGATAGGTGCCGTCCTCGCGTATCAGGACCGGGTCGGAAAGCGAAGCGAGATCGACGGTTTCCTCGCCGCGCACCAGGTCGTTCCAGTGGATTTCGGTGCGTTCGGGCTGTTGTGGATCGCCTAAGAAATTGGGGAGGAGAAACCGCCAGTGCGGCCGGCGGCCATCGGCCTGGTATTCGGCGATCTGCTCGTGCGTCAGAGTCAACGCCTCGCGGCCATAGACCGGCGGCAGGCCGCGCGTGCGGCGCACCTTGCGCCTGAGATCGAGTTCCTCCGGCGTTTCATAGCAGGCATAGAGAACGCCTGCCGTCTTCAGCCTCTCGACCGCCGCGTCATAGACTTCGAAGCGCCGCGACTGGTACTCGGTGGCGTCGGGAAAAATGCCCAACCAATGCAGGTCGTAGAGGATGGCGTCGGAAAACTCCTGCTTCGAGCGCGCAATGTCGGTGTCGTCGAAGCGCTGGATGAATCGGCCCTTGTTGTTCATGGCAAACAGCCAGTTGAACAGCGCCGTGCGCGCATTGCCGATATGAATGCGGCCGGTCGGCGACGGGGCGAAACGAACGGTAACTGTCATGAACGGGGCGTACCGGATGCTTTTGTGGTTGACAAGACGCGCCCCCGCGCTGGCCGGCAGACATAGAACATGGCGGCTGGAATGAAAAGACCGGCGGTGGACGCTCCGACAGCGCCCAGGCCGGCGGTGCCCATTTTGTGCCGGCAGCTTTTCACGATAGGAATTTTTTCTTGACTCGGTGCCCTCAGCTATGGTACATATTTGGCTATGGTGCTGATTTGCGCCATCGACCCGCCGCACAGGCGGGTTTTTCGTTTGATGCTCCGTCAGCCAACGCGTCGGCGAAGGCTCCGAAGGAACCCATTAACCCAAGTTTGTAGCGCTTGAAGGCGATCAGCGGCCGAAATCATCGGAACTGAGGCGGGTCCAGCGGTCGCCCACCAATCCACCGATAAAGATGTCGCCGGAGCGGACCGCTTCCGTGACCTCGGCGATCCGCGAGCGGACCATTGTTCCCCCGGCATAGCGGAAGAAGACATTCTTGTAGCCAAAGAGTTGAGGTATGAATTTGGTCTGCGTCTGTCCGGTGATGCCCACGCAGCCCATCTCCCATGCGGCGGCGACAAGCGCATCCAGCGTCGCGCCCCAGTGCAATCCGGATGCCTGGATCTGCAACAGGTTCGCCACGCCGCCGGCTTGACCATAGAAGGCATAACAACCGAGCATTTTGCCCGTTTCGTCATAGGTCCCACCGAAATGAAGGGGGCCGTCGGCCCGCTTCTCGGCCGCCAGCGCAAGCAGCCGTGCAAGTTCCCCATCCTTCCAACTCGGCCGAAGAGCGTAACCAGACAGGAGGGTCGGCAGCTTCTCGGCAAATTGAACGGCATCGATCGGCTCACGATGGGTGCGATGCGACGATGAATGGAGGACCGGTGGCTCGAACCTTTTCTTGGCGAGAGCATCGAATGCTCTTGCGCATGGATCGAGTACAAGGCGAGGCAGGCCAGGCCATTTACGGTGCAGTGCGGCGGCGGCCATCGCCGCCGGCCGGAAAACATATGTCCATCCCAGACAATGCACAGGAAGGAGTTGGTACTTCATCGGGCGCGCGAAGGCCAAGGATGTCCGGTTGGCCGAATCGGTCAGCTGCAGATCGAATTCGCCTTGATGCAAGGCACGCAGCAATTGGGGTCCGGCCGAGCCGTCATCGGTGCCGGGGTCGGCCATGAGCGGCCCGATGATCGCCGCATTCAATGCCGCTCCATTGAGCTCGTAGCGGGCTTTCAGAACGCCGAGGAATCCACCCAGACGACCGTGCCGGTTGATCTGGACAAGAGCGTTGCTTTCCCCGGACTGGCCGGCAGGGTCGAGGTAAATCTCTCTCATATACGCGGCCGTCTCCGCGATCGCGTGATCGAGGAGGTGACGCCGCCGCCGGCGAAACTTCGTCAGGAAGAGTGCGGCGACGCGCTCGAGATCTTCGGCAGCCAGCGGCCGAACCGAGCCATGCTGAGATTCCAGCACTGACGGCGCAGCCAACTTCTCCTCGGCATTTGCAGAAAGATGCATCGTGAAGAACGTCCGTGGGTTGCCCTCCATCGGATATATATCAACCAATGGTAGAAACAACGTATCTCGGTCAGTATGATGAACAGAGGTCTCAAGACTTACTATCCGGACAGGGCTTCACAGGCAAATCAAGTCGGCCAGCATCGATGCGCTGATCGGCGGGTTGGCCGCGGCCTTGCGATCGCATGCCCTGCTCCAGCCCGCTGGGCTGACCGTGCCGGACAGAGGCGGCCTCCGGCCGAAGCTGAAGGCCGCCTCAATTCAGCTCACAAGTCCCTTGGTCAGTTCCAATGCCTGGCGCTCGAACAGGCGGCGGTAGATGCCGCCTTTCAGCCGGATCAGTTCATCATGCGAGCCTTCCTCGACGATGTTGCCGCGATCGAAGACCAGCAGCCGGTCCAGCGCCCTCACCGTCGAAAGCCGGTGCGCGATGACCAGCGTCGTGCGGCCGACCATCAGCCGCTCCATCGCCTGCTGGATCAGCACCTCCGATTCCGAATCGAGGCTCGATGTCGCCTCGTCGAGGATCAGGATGCGCGCATCGGCAAGGAAGGCGCGCGCGATCGCCACGCGCTGACGTTCGCCGCCCGACAGTTTCACGCCGCGTTCCCCGACCAGCGTGCCATAGCCCTTCGGCAGGCTGGTGATGAAGTCATGCGCACTCGCCAACTTCGCGGCATGCTCGATCTCATCCTGCGTAGCACTCGGCCTGGCATAGGCGATGTTTTCGGCCAGCGACCGGTGGAACAGGATCGGCTCCTGCTGAACGATGGCGATCTGCCCGCGCAACGAGGCTTGCGCCACCTGCGAGATGTCCTGGCCGTCGACCAGGATTTTCCCCGCATTCACATCATAGAGCCGCTGGATAAGCTTGACGAAGGTCGTCTTGCCCGACCCCGAATGGCCGACCAGCCCGACGCGCTCACCCGGCGCGATATCGACCGAAAAGTCGCGGTAAAGCGCCGATCGGTGATGGCCATAGTGAAAGGTGACGTTGTCAAAGCTGATCCGTCCTTCGGTGATCCGGATCGGCTTGGCACCGGGCCGGTCCTCGATGCCGAGCGGTTCGGACTGGAAATCGACCAGCTCTTCCATATCGTTGATGGAGCGCTGCAGATTGCGGATATGCGTGCCGATATCCCTGAGATAGCCCTGCAGCACGAAGAGCGAGGTCAGCACGAAGGCAACGTCGCCGGCGCTCGCCTGCCCCCACGACCACAGCATCAGCGCCAGGCCGATCACCGCGGCGCGCATGACCAGCAGCAGCACCCCTTGCGTGGTGCCGTTGATGGTGCCGCGCACCCAGGTGCGCCGTGTACGCGCACGCCATTTGGCGACGACCTTGGCCAGTCGGCGTTCTTCGCGCTCCTCGGCGCCAAAGCCCTTGACCACGGCGTTGCAGCTGACCGCGTCGGCCAGCGAGCCGCCGAGGCGGGTATCCCAGGTGTTGGCGAGCCTTGCCGCCGGCGCGACATAGCCAAGCGACAGCAGCGCCGTCACCGTGATGAACAGCACCGAACCGGCAGCAACGACCGCCCCCATCAACGGCCAGAACCAGCCGAGCAGCAATGTCGAGCCGACCAGCATGACGATTGACGGCAGCAGCGCGATGAGGATGGTGTCGTTGAGCAGGTCGAGCGCCCACATGCCGCGCGTCACCTTGCGCACGGTCGAGCCGGCAAAGCTGTTGGCATGCCAGTCGGTGGAAAAGCGCTGGACGCGATGGAAAGCATCGGCGGCAATGTCGGCCATCATCTTCAAAGTCAGCTCGACGATCCCCATGAACGCCAGGTTGCGCAACACGACGCCGGCCAGCGCGAGCGCCATCAACATCGAGAACGCCGTCATCGCGGCATTCCAGGCAATCGCGTCGGCGCCGGCGCTGCTGGCGACGGCGTCGACCAGCCGGCCGGAGTAGAGCGGCGTCAGCACATCGGCCAGCGTCGACAGCAGGAAGCTGCCCATGATGAGCGAGAGCCGCCAGGGCTGACGCCGCCAATGAGTGAGCGTGAAGCCAAGAACGCTGCGAAAGGCGCTCGCGCGCAAATCGATCTTGAAACGAGCCATGATGTCATTCGGGCACAAACGAGCCCGATCCCAGTAAGTCGAAAATTGAAGAAGCCGCGCAAGGAGCCAATGAGTGCCCGGAAGCGGAGTGGCATATTTGGCGTATCGCCCAAATCGGGCGGCGATCGGCATCGGCATAAGCCTGTGCTCGGTCCGGCATCGGCACGAAGGGGAAACCTTCGCGGAGCGCCGGATGAGACCTAGGCTTCGCGGCCTCGCATTACCATGTGAAATACTGCCATTCGGACCTCCCGCAAGACAATTGCGGAGGTGTCCTTATAGAGACGCTCCGATGCATCGCCAAGACGAGTTCACGCCAAAAGTGTATCTGGTCCAACCACTGCGATTATTTTGCAACAACGGAGCAAGCCGCGCGCCTCATTCAGGAATGCGATCCAAGCGCATGTAGCGGCCATCGGTCGATGGCTTGAACCCAAGCTTCTCATAGACGCCGTGTGCGTCGCTGGTCGACAGGCTCCAGTGGAAAACAGTCCTGACTTCAGGATGATCGATAAGGGCCTGGACGAGCCGGCTGCCGATGCCTTGCCCGCGATGCCCGGGCCAGATGATGATGTCGGCGAGATAGGCGAACACCGTGCGGTCGGTGATCGCGCGGCCGAAGCCGACTTGCCTGCCGTCGACATAGGCGCCGACGCAAAGCGAATTGGCAAAGGCGCGGCGATGGACTTCATCAGTGCGTCCGGCGCCCCAATAGCTTGCCATCAACAGGTCCGATGTCGCGCGGAAATCGATCCGTGACATGTCGAAGCTGATCTCACAATCGGGCATGGCTGTCTCCGGTCGCGCCGCCGCGTGCGCTTTCGGTACCTAGCTGCGATCCCTGAACCGGTTGGTGATGGGATAGCGGCGGTCGCGGCCAAAATTCTTTTTGGTGATCTTCACGCCCGGCGCCGCCTGCCGTCGCTTGTATTCTGCGATGTAGAGCAGGTGCTCGATGCGCGTCACCGTCGCCCGGTCATGGCCGCGCGCGACGATGTCGTCGACACCCATCTCATTTTCCACCAGGCATTCGAGGATGTCGTCCAGCACCGGATAGGGCGGCAGCGAATCCTGGTCGGTCTGGTTCTCGCGCAATTCCGCCGATGGCGCCTTGTCGATGATGTTTTTCGGGATCACCTCGCCCGAGGGCCCGAGCGCGCCCGGCGGCACGTGGCTGTTGCGCCAGCGCGACAGCGCGTAGACCTGCATCTTGTAAAGGTCCTTGATCGGATTGAAGCCGCCATTCATGTCGCCATAGAGCGTGGCGTAGCCAACCGACATCTCGCTCTTGTTGCCCGTGGTGACAACCATCGAGCCGAACTTGTTGGAGATCGCCATCAGGATGGTGCCGCGCGCGCGGCTCTGCAAATTCTCCTCGGTGATGCCTTCCTTGGTGCCTTCGAACATCTGCGTCAGCGCGTGCAGGAACCCTTCGACCGGCTCGAAGATCGGCACGATGTCATAGCGGCAGCCGAGCGCCCGGGCGCAATCCTCGGCATCCTTCAGCGAGTCCTTCGAGGTGTAGCGATAGGGCATCATGACGGCGCGCAGGCGTTCCTCGCCGAGCGCATCGACGGCGAGCGCCGCGCAGATCGCCGAATCGATGCCGCCGGACAGACCAAGCACCACATTCTTGAAGCCGTTCTTGTTGACGTAGTCGCGCAGGCCCAACATGCAGGCGCGATAGTCGGCCTCCTCCCGGTCCGGGATTTTCGACATCGGCCCTTCCGAGCAGACCCAGTGATCCCCTTGTCTTTTCCAGGTGGTGATGTCGACCGCTTCCTCGAACTGGCTCATCTGGAAGGCAAGCGTCTTGTCGGCGCCAATGGCAAACGACGCGCCGTCGAAGATCAACTCGTCCTGCCCGCCAAGCTGGTTGGCATAGATCATCGGCAGCCCGCATTCGATGACCTGGCGGATGACGACCTGGTGGCGGACATCGATCTTGGCGCGATAATAGGGCGAGCCGTTCGGCACCAGCAGGATTTCCGCCCCGCTTTCGGCCAGCGACTCGCAGATATCGACATCGCCCCAGATGTCCTCGCAGATCGGAACTCCGATGCGCACGCCGCGGAAATTGACCGGCCCCTGGATCTCGGGTCCGGCCTGGAAGACGCGCTTCTCGTCGAACTCGCCGTAGTTCGGCAGATCGAGCTTGTAGCGTTCGGCGATGATCTTGCCGCCATCGGCGAAGACGATCGAATTGTGCGTGCCGCTCTTGCGCTTCAACGGCGTGCCGATGATGACGCCGGGACCGCCATCCGCGGTGTCGGCGGCAAAGTCCTGTGCCGCCTTTTCGCAGGCTTTCAAAAAGGCCGGCTTCAGCACCAGATCCTCCGGCGGGTAGCCGGCGAGGAAAAGCTCGGTATAGAGCACGAGATCGGCGCCTTGGCGTGCGGCATCCGCCCTCGCCTCGCGGGCCTTGGCGAGATTGCCTGATATGTCGCCGACAGTCGGATTGAGCTGGGCGACGGCGATGCGCAGGATGTCGAGCTTCTTGGTCATGCCTGCTGACTTAGCGCGGCAAAATTGCCCGGGCAATGGCGTTCGTTTGGACCAATTCGGACCGATTGACATACGTCAATCGTGTGCGGACCGATCGACGTGCTTCAATCGTGGCGAGACGACCAGGTATCAATCGTCGCCCATATATTCGCGCAACGCTTGCGGCGAATGATTCTCGCCGATCGACATCGCCAGGATGCGTGAAATATGCCGGCGCGGCAGGCCTGTCTGCACCACCCACTGGTTGATCTGTGCCTGGATCTTGTCGAGGTCCCTCTTCGAGGTCGGGCTTTCGGCGATGTCGAGGCCAGCGTCGCGCAACGCCGTGGCCATATCGCCCGAGATGACGAACGCATCCCAACCCAGCCAGCGCAGGAAATACTGGCCCGTATTGCCGCCCAACCGGCTGCCATGCTTGCCGAGCCAGGCCATCAGCCCGACCTGGTCGTCCGCCGGCCAGTTTGCGAGGAATTGGCCGAAGCCGCCATATTCCTTCGACACGCGCTCGACGAAGGCGGCGTTGTCGCGCACGGATCTGATCTTCTGCGGGTTGCGCACGATGCGCTGGTCGGCCGTCAGATCGTGCCAGAAATCATCGGGCTGGAACAACAGCCGCTTCGGCTCGAAGCGCAGAAACGCCTCCTCGAAGCCCGGCCATTTCTGCTCGATGACGC
>NZ_RZTB01000009.1:0-105766 GCF_003997735.1 Mesorhizobium sp. M7A.F.Ca.MR.148.00.0.0
GCGAGCAGCGGGGTTTCCGGCCAGACATGCTTGGGATAGCGGCCGCGCATGTCGGCGCGCACATCGGCCCAGGAGCCGCGCCAGAAGCCGGGCAGGTCGCGCGTCGTCTGGATCGGCCGGTGCGCCGGCGAAAGGAGTTCGAGCGTCAGCGGCACGGCGCCATTGGCGATCGAAGGATGGCGGTCGAGGCCGAACAGTTCCTGCACGCGAATCGCCAGCACCGGCCATTCGCCGTCATAGCGGATCGGCACATGGCTGCCCGACGGGGCATCGAAATGGGTCGGCGCCAGCGTATCGATCCTGCGCTGCAGATCGTGTGGCACGAGGCTGGCCAGTCCGGCCGAGACAACGCCCGCATCGATGGCGGCAAAGGACGCCGCGCTGGCGAGGTAAGGCAGCAGCCAGTCGTCCAGGCGCTCAATGAGGGCGTCGTCCGCCATATCTGGCCAGGGCGCGCCAAGGCCGCGGTGCAGCCAGCCAAGCCGCTGGCGCAGCGTTTGCGCCTCCTTGCTCCAATTCAGCAGCGACAGCCCGTGCTGGCGCACCGCATCGAGGACGGCACGGTCGGCGTCGGGCCCCGTTGGCGGCGGCAGCATGCGTTCGGCAAGCGTGATGGCGCCAAGGCGCACGGTTTCGCGGACGCGCACGGCGCGCTTGTCGCGGTCGAAGCTCGTTTCACGGCGGACCTCGATCCTGTCCGGCAGCGCGGCGCGGACATCGTCCTCGCCGATCGCTGCCGCCGCCGTGATGCGCGCATTCTGTGCCTTGCCCTGCAGGTCGGCGACGACCAGAAACGGCTCGCCCGCCAGCGGATCGGCGGCGTCGAGCATGGCGCCGGAGCCGTTGGCCAGCACGAAACGGCCACGCTCGCCGCGCGCCTTCGCCACCCGATCCGGCCAGGCGTGGACGAGCAGGGGACCGGCTGCCGCAGCTTCGCTGCCCTTCGCCTCGCCAGCCTGCCTCGCCAGCCGTTCGGCGAGCTGCTTGGCGGCTGTAGCACGTGGCGATTTTTCCCCGCGAAAACGCATCAGCCGCCGCTCCAGATCGGCGCCGTCGCCACCAAGGCCGCGTTCGGTGAGCAGCACGGCAAGCATCGCCGCCTCGAAGGCATGGCCGCTGCCGGCTGCCTCGGCAACCATGTGCGCCAACCGCACCGGCAGGGCGAGCTTGCGCATCGCTGCACCCGCGTCCGTCAGGCGCCCCATGTCGTCGATGGCATCCAGCGCGCGTAGTAGCCCCCTTGCCTCATTAAGGGCCGGAACAGGCGGCGGATCGAGAAAAGCGAGCCCTGCCGGATCGGCAACGCCAAAGGCAGCGCAATCGAGCAGCAGTCCGGACAGATCGGCCTCGAGGATTTCCGGCGGCGTGAAAGCGGGGAGCGCAGCCGTCTGCTCCGCCCGCCACAGCCGGATGGCGACGCCTGGCTGCGTGCGTCCGGCACGGCCAGCGCGCTGGTGGGCGGAAGCCTTGCTGACGCGGACCGTTTCGAGCCGGGTGAGGCCGCTGGCCGGTTCGTAGCGCGGGAGCCGCGACAGGCCCGAATCGATGACGACGCGCACGCCGTCGATGGTGATGGAGGTCTCGGCGATCGAGGTGGCCAACACCACCTTGCGGCGGCCGGCCGGCTGCGGCTTGATCGCCGCGTCCTGCGCCTTGCCGTCGAGCATGCCGTAGAGCGGGACGATGTCGGTATCGGTGCCGACCTTGCCGGCCAGCCGCTCGGCGGTTCGCTCGATCTCGCGTTGGCCGGGCAGGAAGGCAAGCACGCTGCCGCTTTCGTCAGCAAGAGCGGCGCGGATCGCCTTGGCCATGGCGTCCTCGATGGCGATGCCGGCGGGGCGTTCGTCATAACGGATATCGACAGGGAAGGCGCGGCCCTCGCTCTCGATCACCGGCGCGCCCGACATGAGTTTGGCGACACGCGCGCCGTCGAGCGTCGCCGACATCACTGCCAAGCGCAGGTCCGGCCTGAGCGCCCCTTGGACGTCGAGCGCCAGAGCGAGACCAAAATCGCCGTCGAGCGAGCGCTCGTGGAATTCGTCGAAAATGACAGCCGAAACACCGGGCAGTTCGGGATCGTCGAGGATCATGCGCGCCAGCACGCCTTCGGTGACGACCACGATCCTGGTCTTTGCCGAAATGCGGTTTTCCATGCGCATGGCATAGCCGACGGTGGCGCCAGGTTCCTCACCAAGCAATTCAGCCATCCGGCGGGCGGCGGCGCGGGCGGCGAGCCGGCGCGGTTCAAGCAGGATGATCTTGCCGGTGCCGAGCCAAGGCGTGTCAAGCAGCGCCAGCGGCACCAGCGTCGTCTTGCCGGCGCCCGGCGGCGCAACCAGCACGGCGCTGTTGCCATGGCCGAGCGCTTCCCTCAGCGCCGGCAGCACGGCGGATACAGGAAGCTCCGGCAGGGGTTTTGTGGTCATGGCGCCCGCATATCAGCGGTTACGGCCACGGCGCAACCAGAGTCGGTTCAAAGCCGGGTGCGCGAAAACGGGTTCCAGCGCACGGTGCCCAGCCGCGCTTCCTCCCGAACCATGGTCAAAAGGCCGGCGCCGCCAACGACCGCTAGGCCAACCAGCGACAGCCCGTCCGGATATTCCTGGAAGAACAACGCGCCGAGGATCACCGCCCAGGCGATCTGCGAATAATGCGTCGGCGCGACGCGGTTGGCGGGCGCGTATTTCATGGCCAGCAGCTGCAGGAATTGTCCACCCGCGGTGAAGGCACCGGCCATTGCCAGCCACAGCAACTGCTTCCCGCTGGGAACAGTAAAGGCGGTGGCGGCGGCACCGATGCCGTTGAACAGCAGGCCGCAACCGACCAGCACGCCGAGCATGGTGGTGCGCTTTTCCTGCTGCGCCAGCGAGCGCATCAGGATGACGCTGGTGGCCGCGAGGAAGGCAACGCCGAAGGCGGCAAAATGGCCGAGATTGAGTTCGCGAAAGCCAGGCCGCACCACCAGCATGACGCCGGCGAAACCGGCGACCACCGCCAGCCAGCGCCAGGGGCCGACCTTCTCCTTGAGGATCACCGTGGAGAGAATGGTGACGCAGAGCGGCGCCAGGAAGATCAGCGCATAGGACTCGGCCAGAGGAATGGTGGTGAAGGCGTAGACGCTGAGCACGCCGGAAGCGATACCCGCCCAGGCACGCGCCTGCACCGCCCATGGCCTTTTGGTGCGCCAGAAATCGCGCCAGCGTTCGCCCGCAGGTCGCGTGAAGAACAGGAAGAAGCCCGCGAACAAGGTTATGAAAAAGCCGATCTCGAAGATCGTGAGCTGACCGCCCAGGCTTTTGACAACGGCATCGCTGCCCGAATAGCTTGCGTAGGCGATCAGGGCGAGCAGGATTCCGTTCGTCACGTTGTTCCAGTTCCGGGGAGAGAGTGATTTGAAAATCCTGGCGCTCGGTGCCCATCCGGACGACATCGAGATCTTCATGTTCGGTACGATGGCCGCCTATGCCGCGCAAGGCGCAGAGCTCACTTTTGCCATGGCCACGGATGGTGCCAGGGGCGGCACGAGTGATCCCGCTGTTCTCGCTCGTGTCCGTCGCGATGAAGCAACGGCCGCGGCTGCGCTGGTAGGCGCAATGCCACGCTTCCTTGACTTCCCGGACGGCGAGTTGGTGGCCGATGCAGCGCTGATCGGAGCTCTGAAAGCACTGATTGGTCAAACCGGGCCGGATCTGGTGATCACGCATGCGCCCAACGACTATCATGCCGACCATCGCGCGCTGTCGGACGGCGTGCGCATCGCGGCGTCTTTCGCCGTCCCGGTGCTGCATGCCGACACGATGGGCGGCACCGGTTTTTCGCCGACGCACTATGTCGACATTTCCGCCCATGCCGACGTCAAGGCCGAGGCGATCCGAATGCATCAGTCGCAGGATCCCGACCGCTTCGTAGACATCGCGCGGACACAGAACGCCTTTCGCGCCGGCCAGTGCAACGGCGCGCAAGGCTCCTCGGCCGAAGCCTTCCTCTTCGTACCGTCGTTCCCGTTCGCCGATATCCGTATGCTGCTGCCGCCGGCACCGCCGATCCGGAAGGTGATGGTGAGCACCAGAAGGGTCGGTTGAGAAGCCGAGGCGACCCCACGTCCTGGTCACAATCGGCCTGAACAGCTTCGGTAAGCCGACCAGCGAGCCGCGCTTCTCCAACGTTTTCAGACATCGCGATAAGCATGCTGCGGCGCAGCAACGAATTCGCTTGCTTTGTTTAGTAAAAATTGCATCACTAAACAAATTACTAAACATCCGCAGCGTAACCGCGCAGCCATGTTTGGGCCCCTGAGGAGAGGGGTTGAGGGCTTTTTGAAACCGCCATCCGGGCGCGTTTCGCAAATGGGAGGAAGTCATGAAATCGAGCTTGAAACTGGCGTTGGGACTGACCTCGGCGATCACAGCGTCGACAGCCGTCTCGAACGTCGCGCACGCTGAAGACCTGACGCTGTGCTGGGCCGCCTGGGACCCGGCCAACGCGCTTGTCGAACTGTCCAAGGATTTTACCAAGGAAACCGGCATCGGCATGAAATTCGAGTTCGTGCCATGGACCAACTATGCCGACCGTTTCCTCAACGAGCTGAATTCGCACGGCAAATTGTGCGACCTGATCATCGGCGACAGCCAGTGGATCGGCGGCGCTGCCGAGAACGGCCACTACGTCAAGCTGAACGACTTCTTCGACAAGGAGAAGATCAGCATGGACGATTTCGTGCCGGCAACCGTAGTCGGCTATTCGGAATGGCCGAAGAACACGCCGAACTACTGGGCGCTGCCGGCCATGGGCGACGTTGTCGGCTGGACCTATCGCAAGGACTGGTTCTCCAAGCCGGAACTGCAGAAGGAATTCAAGGAGAAGTACGGTTGGGGTCTCGGCCCGCCGACCACTTTCGACCAGTTGAAACAGGTCGCCGAGTTCTTCCAGAAGCGTGAGATCGACGGCAAGACCGTCTACGGCGCCTCAATCTACACCGAGCGCGGCTCGGAAGGCATCACCATGGGCGCCATGGACGTGCTCTACAGCTATGGCTTCCAGTACGAAAACCCCAAGAAGCCCTACGAAATGGAAGGCTTCGTCAACTCCGACAAGTCGGTGAAGGGCTTGGAGTTCTACAAGGCGCTCTATGATTGCTGCACGCCGCCCGGCGCGTCGAACAGCTACATGGGCGAAGGCGTCGACGCCTTCAAATCCGGCCAGGTGGCGATGCACATGAACTTCGCCTTCACATGGCCCGGCCTGCAGAAGGACGAGAATGTCGGCGGCGACAAGATCGGCTACTTCGTCAACCCGAAGGGTCCGGACGGCGAGCAGTTCGCCCAGCTCGGCGGCCAGGGCATCTCGGTGGTGTCCTATTCCGACAAGCAGGAGGCGGCGCTGAAATACATCAAATGGTTCGCCAACAAGGACGTGCAGGCCAAATGGTGGTCGCTCGGCGGCTATTCCTGCCTCAACGCGGTGGTCAAGGATCCGAAGTTCCCGGCCAGCCAGCCCTACGCGCAGACCTTCCTCGACTCGATGGCCATCGTGAAGGACTTCTGGGCCGAGCCGAGCTACGCACCGCTGCTGCAGGCTTCGCAGAAGCGCTTCCACGACTATGTCGTCGCCGGCCAGGGTTCGGCCAAGGATGCGCTCGACGGCCTGGTCAAGGACTGGACGCAGGTCTTCCAGGACGACGGCAAGATGTAACCCGGCTCCTCCCGAGCCCGACCCCTGAGCTGGATGATTTCAGGTCGAATCGACCAGAAACCATCCAGCTCCAGGAATGAAGAGAGAGAGCATGATGTGGTCCGAAAACCGCTTCACACTTTTCGGCATCATGCTCTAGGTCCCGTGCCGCCCTTGGCACGGGACGCAGTTCAGATAAATTCCATGACAGAGACGACCAAGTGACCGAAGCAGGACTCACCATGCTCAATCGGACCGCGGAGAACGTTGCCCGGGCGACTCCGGAGCCGTTGGCCCGCAAGGTCCGGGGCATCAGCGACAAGGGCCTCGCCTGGCTGTTCATCTCGCCGACGATCCTGTTGCTGCTGGCCATCAACATCTTTCCGCTGTTCTGGGCGATCTATCTGTCGTTCACCAACTACCGCGCCAACCGCCCGAACGAGGTGGTGAAGAACCTCGGCTTTGCCAACTACCAGCGCATCCTCGGCGACAAGGATATCTGGATCGCCATGCAGACGACGGCGCATTTCGTGTTCTGGACCATCCTGTTGCAGACGCTGATCGGCTTCACCCTGGCCTGGCTGATCGACAGGAAGTTCCGCGGCCACGCCTTCTGGACGACGCTGATCCTGGTGCCCATGATGCTGTCGCCGGCGGTGGTCGGTAATTTCTGGCGCTTCCTCTACGAGCCGCAGATCGGCCTGTTCGCCTACGCCATATCCTTCGTCACGAGGATCCCGCCGACCGATATCCAGATGCTCTCCAACGTGTCGCTGGCGCCCTGGTCGATCATCATCGTCGACACCTGGATGTGGACACCCTACGTGATGCTGATCTGCCTCGCGGGCCTACGCTCCATCCCCGAATACATCTACGAGGCGGCCGAGGTCGACCGCGCCTCCAACTGGCGGCAATTCTGGTCGATCACGCTGCCGATGGCGCTGCCCTTCATCATGCTGGCTGTGCTGTTTCGCGGCATCGAGAACTTCAAGATGTTCGACATGGTCAATCTGTTGACCGGCGGCGGGCCGGGCTCGACCACCGAGGTCGCCTCGATAACGCTGAAGCGGCAGGCTTTCGAAAGCTGGCGCACCGGCTATTCCTCGGCCTTCGCAATCATTCTTTTCGTGGCGGTGTTCGGCCTCGCCAACATCTACGTCAAGGCGCTCAACAAGGTGAAGCAGAGATGAGCCTGACCACAGCCCATTCGGTCGTCGCACCGAGCAGCAACTCGAAACGGATCGCCGGCACGATCATCGTGCTTTACGCACTGATCTCGATCGTGCCGCTGCTGTGGATCTTCGCCACCAGCTTCAAGACGCCACCGGATTCGATCGCCTATCCGCCCAAGATCCTGTTCCAGCCCAGCCTTGAGGGCTACTGCAATCTGTTCACGACGCGGACCCGGCAGACGCCGGAATACATCAACTCGCTGGGCCCGGCGACGGGCTTCTGCGACGAGACCACGCGCAAGCGCAACATGGTGATCGCCGGTCCGTCCAACTTCCTGCCGCGCTTCGTCAATTCGCTGATCATCGCCTTCGGTTCGACTTTCTGCGCCGTCTTCCTCGGCACGCTGTCGGCCTACGGCTTCTCACGCTTCAAGGTGCCGCTCGCCGACGACCTTTTGTTCTTCATCCTGTCGACGCGCTTCATGCCGCCGATCGCCGTCGCCATTCCGATCTATCTGATGTACCGCGAGCTTGGCCTGTCGGACACCGCGCTCGGCATGATCCTGCTCTACACGGCGGTCAATGTTTCGCTGGCGGTGTGGCTGCTGAAAGGCTTCATCGACGAAATCCCGCGCGAGTACGAAGAGGCGGCGATGATCGACGGCTATACGCGGCTGCAGGCCTTCTGGCGCACCGTGCTGCCGCAAGCGACGACCGGCATTGCAGCGACCGCGATCTTCTGCCTGATCTTCGCCTGGAACGAGTATGCCTTCGCGGCACTCCTGACCTCCGGCACGGCGCAGACCGCGCCGCCCTTCATCCCGACCATCATCGGCGAAGGCGGCCAGGACTGGCCGGCGGTGGCGGCCGGCACGACGATCTTCCTGGTGCCGATCCTGGTCTTCACCATTCTGCTCCGCAAGCAATTGCTGCGCGGCATCACCTTCGGCGCGGTGCGCAAATGAGCATGACCAAGCCTCAGAAACGCAAGTCGCGCTGGCCGGTCTGGGCCAGGCGCGGGCTGATGGAAAACATCGCCACGGCGCTGATCGCCATCGGCTTCCTGATGCTGTTCCAGCCCTTCGCGCTGTCGCTCTACACCTACTCCTTCATCACCATGCTCGCCGGCACCGTGATGTTCATCATCGTCTCCAAGTTCCCGGAATAATCATGGCCGAAATCCGCGTCCAGCACCTGAGAAAGGCCTTCGGCGATTTTGTCGCCGTGCAGGATTCCAACTTCGTCGTCGAGGATGGCGAGTTCTTCGTCATGCTCGGGCCGTCGGGCTGCGGCAAGACGACGACCTTGCGCATGATAGCCGGGCTCGAACTGCCGACCGGCGGCCAAATCCTGCTCGGCGGCGACGACGTCACCATGCTGCGGGCACGCGAGCGCGACATCGCCTTCGTCTTCCAGCTGTTCGCGCTCTATCCGCACATGAACGTGCGCAAGAACATCGGCTTCCCGCTGTTGGCGCAAGGCATGCCTTCGGCCGAGATCCGCACCCGTGTCGAGGAAACAGCAAAACTGCTGCGCATCGATCATCTGCTCAACAAATCCGTCTCCGGACTTGCCGGTGGTGACCGCCAGCGGGTCGCGCTCGGCCGCGCCATCGTGCGGCGGCCAAAATGCTTCCTGATGGATGAGCCGCTCGGCACGCTCGACACCGAATTCCGCGATTTGATGGTCCATGAACTGCGCGAACTGCACAACCGCATCCGTGCCACGACGGTCTATGTCACGCACGACCAGATGGAAGCGATGTCGATGGCCGACAAGATCGCGGTGATGAACCATGGCGTCATCGAACAGTTCGGAAGTCCACGCGAAATCTACGACCGCCCAGCGACCATGTTCGTCGCCGACTTCATCGGCTCGCCGCCGATGAACTTTTTGGGATTTGGCGGCGGGCTGGCCAAGGGCGCCAGGGAGATCATCGTGCAAGGCGCGAAGGTCGCGGTGCCGGAGGTGCGCGAGGATATCGCACCCAGCGACATGGCCCTCGGCATCCGCCCGGAGCACATACGCTTCGACGATGCTTCCAAGCTGCGCGGTGCCATCTACGGCACCGAATATCTCGGCACCACGCAGATCGTCGCGGTGGAGACGGCGGACGGTATCATCAAGGCACGGGTCCCGGCCGAAATCCGGCTCTCCACCGGCGGCCATGTCGGCCTGACGCTGAGCAGCGCGCGGCTGTCGCTGTTCGAGAAGGGATCGGGCCGCGCGGTGAGAACCGCGATCCACGATGTCGCCTCGGAGCGGAGGGCCCAGCATGGCTGAGGTGCACATCAAGAACGTGACCAAGAGTTTCGGCGACCATGTCGCCGTCGACGGCCTCAACCTGCACATAGCAGATGGCGAGTTCGTCGTGCTGCTCGGGCCGACCGGGGCCGGCAAGACGACGACGCTGCGGCTCATCGCCGGGTTGGAACGGCCGGATACCGGCACGATCGAGATCGGTGGACACAATGCCACGACGCTGTCGCCGGCCGAGCGCGACACGGCCTTCGTTTTCCAGCAATATTCGCTCTATCCCCACCTCTCGGTGTTCGACAATCTCGCCTTCCCGCTGCGCTCGCCGGCGCGGAAAATGCCGGAAGACCAGATCCGCCGCCGGGTCGAGGAGGTGGCCAGGATGGTGCGCATCCATCACAAGCTCGCCAATCGCTCGACCAAGCTTTCGGGCGGCGAAATGCAGCGCGTTGCCATCGGTCGCGCGCTGGTGCGCAAGCCTTCGATCTATCTGATGGACGAGCCGCTGTCGTCGCTCGATGCCAAGCTACGCGGCGATCTCAGGCTCGAGCTGAAGCGCATCCAGACCGAACTCGGCGCCACCATGCTTTATGTCACGCATGATCAGATCGAGGCGATGACGATGGCAGACCGCATCGGCATCCTCACTGAGGGCGTGCTGGTGCAGATCGGCTCGCCGCGCACCATCTATTCAGAGCCGGCAAACCTGCATGTCGCGGCGAGGCTCGGCCAGCCGGCGATCAATCTTCTGCCAACCGGACTGCTGCCTGACGGCGGCGCACCGGCCGGGACCAAGACGATCGGCGCGCGCACCGAACATCTGACGATCGCGAAGGCCGCGAATGGTCATGCCGACGGCATCGTCGACTGGGTCGAGCATCTCGGTGATCAGAACCATTTGCATGTGACGGTGGGGACCAAGAAACTGGTGACGCTGACCGATCCCGACACGGATCTGGCGCAGGGCGACAAAGTGGTGATCCGCTACCGGGCGCCGCTGTATTTCGGCGCCGATGGACAGCGATTGATGTGAGCGGTTTTCGGTGATTCAGCACCGGTTTTGACTTTGCCAGTACGGGACGAATTCGATGAAGCACTTTTTCAATCGCAGGGAAACGATCGTCACCGAGGCGCTGGACGGCCTGTTGCGGACCATCGGATCAGGCGATCTCGCGCGCCTCGACGGCTATCCCGAGATCAAGGTCATCCTGCGCGCCGACTGGGACAAGACGAAAGTCAGCGTCGTCTCGGGCGGCGGGGCCGGGCACGAACCGTCACATGCCGGCTTCGTCGGCAAGGGCATGCTGACGGCGGCGGTCTCAGGCGAGATCTTTGCCTCGCCAAGCGTCGAAGCCGTGCTGGCGGCCATCCGGGCGGTCAGCGGTCCGGCCGGCTGCCTGCTGATCGTCAAGAACTACACCGGCGACCGCCTCAATTTCGGCCTGGCCGCCGAGAAGGCGCGCGCCGAAGGATTTCATGTAGAGATGGTGATCGTCGCCGACGACATCGCGCTGCCGGACATCAACCAGCCGCGCGGAGTTGCCGGCACCTTGTTCGTGCACAAGATCGCA
This sequence comes from Mesorhizobium sp. M7A.F.Ca.MR.148.00.0.0, assembly GCF_003997735.1. NCBI lineage: Bacteria > Pseudomonadati > Pseudomonadota > Alphaproteobacteria > Hyphomicrobiales > Phyllobacteriaceae > Mesorhizobium > Mesorhizobium sp. M7A.F.Ca.MR.148.00.0.0. The sequence continues at coordinate 10,670 of NZ_RZTB01000009.1, forward strand.
GGCCATCTGTCGGAGGCCGGCCATGATCTGGCATTCGTTGCAACGGCCGCTCGCGCGGCGGCGAAGGATATCGTTTCGCTCGGCATGTCGCTGTCGTCCTGCTCGATCCCCGGCCAGCCGCACGAAGACAGGTTTGGCGAGAATGACGGTGAACTCGGCCTCGGCATTCATGGCGAGCCGGGCGTCGAAAGGATTGCGGTGCAGAGTGCCGACAGACTGGTGGCGATCATGGTGGAGCGCCTCGCGGCACGGCTTGATCCCGAGGCCACCTACGCCTTGCTGATCAACAATCTCGGCTCCGTGCCGCCGCTCGAAATGTCTGTCGTCGCCAATGCGGTGCTTGCATCGCCGCTGGCCAAAACCATCAAGCTGACGATCGGCCCGGGCCCGCTGATGACGGCGCTCAACATGAACGGCTTCTCGCTGTCGCTGATCCGGCTGGATGCGGCGCGCGAAACCGCCTTGCAGGCGCCGGTCGGTCCGCACGCCTGGATGCCGGCAAAGCCGGTTGTTTCACCTGCCGTCGTGCCGATGGCGAAAGCGGCCGGACAGAGCGCGGCACGCAAGCCCAGCCAGGATGCGCGGACCCGCTCTCTTCTCGTCACCATCTGCGAACGGCTGATCGCGCTCGAAGCGACTTTGAACGGACTGGACGCCAAAACAGGCGACGGCGACACCGGTTCGACGGTGGCGACCGGCGCGCGCAGTGTTCTCGAGCGGCTTGATACACTACCGCTTGCCGAGCCTGCAGCCACCCTTGGCGCGATAGGTGACATACTGAGCGCGTCGATGGGCGGCTCCAGCGGCGTGCTGCTGTCGATCTTCTTCACCGCCGCGGCGCAAGCTCTGGACAGCGGCGCGAACCTGGCCAAGGCGCTGCTTGCCGGCCTCGAGCGAATGACTTTCTATGGCGGCGCAAGGATAGGGGATCGCACCATGGTCGATGCCCTCGAGCCAGCCCTCAGAGCGCTCGATGCCAAGAGCGTGGACGAAGCGGCTATCGCGGCTCGACGTGGCGCCGAGGCCACCGCCGCCATGGACAGGGCAAAATCCGGGCGGTCCGCCTATGTCGGCAGCAAGCTGCAAGGCGTGGCCGACCCCGGCGCCTATGCAGTGGCCGAGGTTTTCGCGGCGGCGGCCGCGCTGCATGAAGCGGCCTGATTCATGCTCCAGTTGTCGAATGATCGTTATTTCGATACTGCCGGCAAGATAGAAACCGGAAATGCGGGTGACATGGCGGCGTTGAACCTTGCCCGGCTGATCGCGGCCGCCTCGGGTGCGATCGCCGCTCACGCTGAAGAGTTGACGGCGCTCGACCAGGCGATCGGGGACGGCGACCACGGGCTGAACATGAAACGCGGCTTCGAGGCCGTGCGCGCCGAAGCCGAAGCATTTTCGGCCAAACCGCTGCCCGATGCCCTGAAGGCGATCGGCACCAAGCTGGTGATGACGGTCGGCGGCGCCTCCGGCCCGCTGTTCGGCACCCTGTTCCTGGCGCTCGGCAAGGAGATTTCAGCTGCGCCCGATCGCGCCAATCTGACGGCGGCCTTCGGCAAGGCGATCGAAGCGGTGACCGCGCGGGGCAAATCGCAGATTGGACAAAAAACCATGCTCGACGTGCTGCAGCCGGTGCATGACGCGCTGCTGCAGGGAAAGACAGCTCTTGAAATCGCCGATATCGCCGACGCCGCGGCCGAGGCGACCGTGCCTATGAAAGCCTTGCGTGGCCGCGCCTCGTTCCTTGGCGACCGATCGATCGGTCATATGGATGCCGGTGCACGTTCGACCGCGCTTCTGGTGCGCACGATCGTCGAAACGCTGGAAGGTCAGCCATGAGCAATGTCGGCATCGTCATCGTTTCGCATTCGCCGCTGGTTGCCGAGGGCACGGCCGACATGGTGCGGCAGATGGTGGGCGACGAAGTGCCGCTTGCATGGTGCGGCGGAAACGGCCATGGCGGGCTCGGCACCAATGTCGAGGCGATCATGGGCGCCATCGACAAGGCCTGGTCGGAGGCCGGCGTCGCCATTCTGGTCGATCTCGGCGGTGCCGAGACCAATTCGGAAATGGCGGTGGAGATGATCGGCGAGCCACGGTCGCAAAAGATCATCGTCTGCAACGCGCCGATCGTCGAAGGCGCGGTTATGGCGGCGACCGAGGCCTCCGGCGGCGCCTCGCTGCGGGAAGTGGTGGCGACGGCGCATGAATTGTCGCCGTCGTGAGTGAACGGGAACTTTGAAGACATGTCCGCATCCGCCGAAGCGACCGTTGTGATCACCCACGAGGTGGGCCTGCACGCGCGTCCTTCGGTGAAGTTCACCAAGCTGGCCAAGAGCTTTGCCGCCGGGGTGGAAATCGCGCTTGCCGCCAACGGCCCCTGGTTCGACGCCAAGAGCATCGTCAAGGTGATGGCGACCAAGGCGCCGAAGGGTACGCTGTTGCACATCAGGGCCAGCGGAGACGGCGCCAATGATGCCGTCGTCGCGCTGGTCGAACTGGTGCGGCGCGATTTCGACGAAGGCGCGGACCATGCCCGAACCGCTTAGGATTAAAGGCATTTCGGCCTCGGCCGGTTATGCCGAAGGGCCGCTGTTCGACCTCGACCAGACTGTCGGCTCCTATGTCGGCAAAGAAACAGCCGACGATGAGAAGGCCGCGCTCGACGCCGCAATCGGCATCGCCACGGGCCGTCTCACTGCAATGATCGGGATGGCCGAGGGCGATGCCGCCGACATTCTCGAGTTTCAGATCGCCATGCTGCAAGACGATGCGCTGAGCAGCCCGGCCTATGCCGCGATCCGCACCGGCCTGCCGGCCGACACGGCGTGGCGGCAGGCGCTTAACGCTGAAATCGCCGGCTACGATGCTTCGGACCAGGATTATTTCCGCGCGCGCGCCGCCGACATCCGCGATATCAGGGACCAGGTGCTGCGGGCTCTGTCGGAGGTTGGCAACGTCGAGCCGCCCGCCGGCGCCATCCTCTATGGCGAGGATATCGCGCCGACGCGTTTTCTCGAAACCGACTGGAGCAGCGGCGGCGGCATCGCGCTGAGGGCGGGCAGCACGGCCAGCCATGTCGCCATGCTGGCGCGCTCGCGCGGCGTACCCATGATCGTCGGTCTCGGTGCTTCGCCGGCTCATCTCGCCGGCATCGCCCTGCTCGACGCCGAACATGGCGGCATCGTGGTGTCGCCCTCCAGGACCGAAATCGCCGCTTTTCGGCAATCCTCCTCATCATTCCGGGCGCGCTGCGATCGGGCCGGGACCTTCCTGGCGCGACCGGCGGTGACCAAGGCCGGCACGGCGGTGCGGATGCAGGTCAACATCGCCGACCCGTCCGAGGTCGACGGCATCGATATCGCCACCTGCGACGGGGTCGGGCTTATGCGCACCGAATTCCTGTTCGGCAAGACGCTGCCGGACGAGGGGACACAGTATCGCGCCTATCGCAAGGTGCTGGAATGGGCTGGTGAAAAACCGGTGACGATCCGCACCGTCGATGCCGGCGGCGACAAGCCGGTGCCCGGCTTCACCATCGAGGAGAGCAATCCGTTCCTCGGCCTGCGCGGAATCAGGCTGTCGCTGGCAAGGCCGGAGGTGTTTCGTGTACAGATCCGGGCACTGCTGCGCGCCGCGGTGCACGGCAATCTGAAAGTGATGTTTCCGATGATCGCCATTGTGGAGGAATACCGACAGGCAGCGGCGATGTTCGCCGAGGAGCAGACCGCACTTGCCGCGCGCGGCATCGCGAGCAAGATGCCGCCGCTCGGCATCATGGTCGAGGTGCCGTCGGTGGCGATCCTGCCGGAAGCCTTTGCCGAGGCCGCCTTCTTCTCGATCGGCTCCAACGACCTCACCCAGTATGTCATGGCGGCTGCCCGCGATAACGCTGCCGTGGCACATCTCAATTCGGTCCGTCATCCGGCCGTGCTGCGGCTGATCGCTGCCGTGACCGCGTTTGGCCAGCGGGAAGGAATCCCGGTCAGCCTGTGCGGCGATGCCGGCGGCGATCCGGCCTCGATCCCGTCACTGCTCAAGGCCGGCCTGCGCGATCTTTCCGTCGCTCCGGCGCAACTCGCCATGGCCAAGGCGGCCATCGCGGATATCTCGGTCTAGGCGCCGGGCATGGTCGAAAAAACACCTGAACCCGGTTCCGAAGAGGCGATCCGCGCCTACAAGACGATCCTGTCGCAGGTTATCGACCAGCGCCCATCCGGCATGCGCCAGCGCCTGGCCGATGCGCTCGGCAAACACCGAAGCTTCGTCACGCAGATTTCCAGTCCTGCCTATTCGATCCCGATTCCGTCAAAACATTTGCCGGCCATCTTTTCGGTGTGCCATTTCAGCCCGGCCGAGCGCGACCAGTTTCTCGCCGCCTACCATCAGGCGCATCCGGGAAAAATGTCGATCGCATCAGGCATGCGCAAGACGCGGCATGTCTCGCTGATCGTGCCGGATTTCGGCGACGACAAGCAGAACGCCGCGCTCGATAAGGCGGTGAACGATTTTATCCAGAAGATCACCAGCATCACCGGCAAGGGTGGCTGATCGAACTCTTTGTTTTACGCAATTCCAGACGGAAAACCGCGACACACTTTCCCTGGAATTGCTTTGGAAGGCCTATTTCGGGAGGAGACGGCCGTGAAGAAGTTTATCAATTCGGTGGACACGGTGCTGACCGAAAGCCTCGACGGCTTCGTCGCCGCCCATGCCGACATCCTCGTGCTTGGCGACGAGCACAAATTTGTCCGCCGTAAGACCTTGCGGCCGGGCAAGGTGGCGTTGATCTCCGGCGGCGGTTCCGGCCACGAGCCGCTGCATGGCGGCTTTGTCGGACACGGCATGCTGGATGCCGCCTGCCCCGGCCAGGTGTTCACCTCGCCGACACCGGACCAGATGCTGGCGGCGGCGCAAGCCGTCGACACCGGCGCCGGCTGCCTGTTCATCGTCAAGAACTATGAAGGCGACGTGATGAACTTCGACATGGCGGCCGAGATGTCGGAAGGCGTCCAGCAGATCGTGACCAATGACGATGTCGCAGTCGAGAATTCTTCCTATACGACGGGCCGGCGTGGCGTCGCCGGAACGCTGGTGGTGGAAAAGATCGTCGGCGCGGCGGCCGAACATGGCCTGGCGCTGGCGCCGTTGAAGGCGCTGGGCGACCGCGTCAACACGGCCACCCGCTCGATGGGCGTGGCGCTGACCAGTTGCACCGTGCCGGCGGCGGGCAAGCCGACTTTCGACATCGGCGACGGAGAGATGGAATTTGGCGTCGGCATCCATGGCGAACCCGGACGCCGGCGCGACATGTTGAAAAGCGCCGATGCGATCGCGCAGGAGATTTGTGCCGCGATCCTGGGCGATCTCGGGGACAGGGCGAAGGGTTCGGCGCTGCTGTTCGTCAACGGCTTCGGCGGCACGCCGCTGATGGAACTCTATCTGATGTACAACAGCGCACGGCTGATCTTCGAGAAGCATGGCGTGACGGTGGCCCGTTCGCTGGTCGGCTCCTACGTCACCTCGCTCGACATGGCCGGCTGCTCGATCACGCTGACCATGCTCGACGACGAGACGACCGGATTTTGGGACGCGCCGGTACACACTGCGGCGCTGCGCTGGGGCATGTAAAAGCTGGCTTCCACCCTGCTTTTCTGCAACATCTTTCCCTTCAATCGCAACATTGTCCAGGTTGATGCTGCCACCGCTTACCCCTGCCGAAGAAAAGCTGCTGCTGCGCTACGCAGATCCGGAGGCGCCGACTGTCGACGTCGATAATTTGTCGGCAAAGACGCTGATGTCGCTGCTCGACAACGCCGAATTCCATGGCGTCTTGCCGATCATGCTGCGCAAGCTCAGCGGCGACGCGCAACTGCCATCGGATCAGGAGCTGCGAGACAAACTGGAGGACCTGCGCCAGAAAGCGACGATCGCCACCGGCCAGTCGATGCTGTTGAAGTATCATGGCGACCGTATCATGAAGGGACTGGCGGCGGACAATGTTCCGGCGCGGATCGTCAAGGGGCCGGTCTTCGCGCGCAAGCTCTACCGCAACGTCGCCGACAGGCCGTTCACCGACATCGACATCTTGGTCGAACCCGCCAATCTGGCCAGGGCAAACCAGGTGATCGCGGCATGCGGCTTCGAGCTTGGCAGCGACGAGGCCGAATCCTACGAATTGCAGGAATTCAAATGGCTCGAAAAGGAGAATTCCAGCCTGCTGGTCGAACTGCATGGCGACCTCGTGCATGACACCGGCATGCGGCGGCGCCTGTCGCTGGGTTTCCCTGAATTGCGCGCCATCGACGGCGACGCGACAGACACGCCGGCGGCCCTTTTGACGATCGCCATCGTGCACGCCGCCGGCGGCCACAAATTCCACCGGCTGCAGCTTTGCGTCGACGTGCTGCAAGGCGTGCGGGCGCTGCAATCACCCGAAGCGGAAGCACGCCTCTTCGACGCTGCCCGTACCACCGGCATCGAGCTCGAGTTGGCAATCGTGCTCGATGTGACCGGCCAGTTGTTCGACGAAAGCCGCGCGCTCGAACTCGCCGGCCGCATCAAGCCAGATCTCTCGATACGGCTGGCCAGACGGTTGATCACCACAGATACACTGCTCGGCGTCAATTCCAGGGACAAGCTTGGTTCGCGCCTACGCCGCGACGCCTTCCGCTGGATCCAACGGCTGGCCAGGGCCAGAGCAATTCCAGGAAAAGTGTGAGACGTTCTCTCCCGGAAAAGCGTCGCGCGCCATCACCTCAGGTCGGAAAGTGATGGCGCTCTTGGCTTGACCGCTCTGAGTCTTTAGCCTGCGTCGGGAAGCACACGACGAAGGATTGAGGAATTTGGCCGATCTCAATACCCACATTGCGAATGCTGCGCGTGATCGGAGTTCCCCGCGAGTCGTCGCGGTCCTTACAACACGGAACGAAGAACGGTTCGTTGCCGGATGTCTCGAGAACCTCTTTCGTCAAGGCGTACAGGTCTACATCTGCGACAATCAGTCGACGGACCGAACGCTTGAGATTGCCCAGCGCTACTGCGGAGCCGGATTGATAGGATTCGAAACCATCCCGCATAACGGCTGGTATTGCTGGGAGCACCTTCTTCGTCGCAAAGAGGAACTGTTTCAGTCGCTCGAAGCAGACTGGTTCATGCATGTTGACGCTGACGAGATCCACCTCCCGCCGACTTCGTACTCATCGTTGGTCTCCGCCATTGCGGCAGCCGACGCACTCGGCTTCAATGCAATCGAATCTTCCGAGTTTACGTTCATTCCTACCAGGGAAGCTCCCGATCACGACAATCCCGATTATCAACACACGCTGCGCACCTACTACCCGTTCCGGCCGACCTCCCCACACTGCGTCCGTGCCTACAAGAAACAGGACGGCCCCATGGAGATTGCGTGGTCAGGCGGCCATCTCGTACGGTTCGCGGGTCCGGTGAGGCTTTACTCCGAGCGTTTTCGCATGAAGCACTATCTGTTCCTTAGCGCAGAGCACGCCGCATGCAAGTATGCTGGCCGCCGGTTTCTGAGCGAAGAGGTCATTGGTCGTGGCTGGCACGGATGGCGACCCCGCTTGCGATCAGAGGATATTCTGCTGCCGGACGCCAGCCAGGTGCGCGCCAGCGCGACGGACGACGATCTGGACGAGGCCAATCCATGGTCGGCACACTGGCTTGAGCGGTACGCCTCGTGAATGAGGTACACCTCCCCCGCGTCCTGGCGATCGCGGATCGACCCGGCTGGGCGATTGATCGCAAGACCCAAAATCTCCGGCGCGTGCTGGAAAGAAGGTTCGATATCGTCCAACGATTTCAACATGATGTGACTGAGTCGGACGTGAACACGGCGGACATCGTGCTCATCTTCTATTGGCTCCAGATCTCGAAGCTGCCCCTGCCGGAATCGGCCCTCGCCAGGCGGTCTGACAGGCTGCTCATCGGGATCTGCAGCCACAGAGAGCTGGAGGGCGAATTCCGCGAGCCCGGGCTCGCCGCCCTGCACCGGCTGGCGCGCGCTGTCTTTGTCAACAATCGGCAGCTCGAGCACGAATACGGTCCTCTACTGCGTGTTCCGGTCCACTACACGCCCAATGGAGTCGACACGACGTTCTTTTGTCCCGCACAAGAGCCACAACCCGGTTCTGGCGAGCTCCGTGTCGGATGGGCGGGAAGTCTCGGCAACCATGGTCCAGCACATCGCGGCTTCCACGACGTCATCGAGCCCGCGGTAGCGGCCGTGCCGGGCGCGCGCCTACTGACGGCGATTCGCGAGCAACGCTGGCGTAGCCATGACGAGATGCCCGGCTTCTATCGGGATCTCGACGTTTATGTCTGCGCCAGCCTCAGCGAAGGCACTCCCAATCCTTGCTTGGAGGCGGCGGCGTGCGGTGTCCCTTTGGTGACCACCCGTGTGGGAAACATGCCCGAGCTGATTCGGGATGGCGACAACGGGCTGTTCTTCGATGGAACTGCGGAGGGGCTTGCGAACAAGCTAGCCTTGTTGCGGGACACGCCATCGCTCCGGTCGAGGATGGCCGCCCGCATGATCGAGACGATCCAAGAGTGGGATTGGGGCGTGCAGGCGGAGAACTACGCGCGCATGTTTGCCTCGTTGCTTACTGCGGGCGGAGCTGTCGGGCCCATGAGATGAGCGGCTTCGGGTGTGCCCTGCCAAACCTGACCTTTGTAGCGCCATTCGAGTTTTCCCGGACCCTTGCTCTTCCGTACCTCGCGCAGCAAGGATAACGAGGCGGCGCTGCGCTTAAATCGTTGTTTTTGCGCAAAACTGCGAAGTAGAAGCACTCCGAAACACGCTATCCCCACGCCCTTGGGAACAAGGAATAGCGGCCCCACGTTGCCTGGGGTATTCAGTCCCGCGTCGTCAGAGCGGCGCTGATCAGTGCCGCTGCGTCAGCCGGGCGCGCGCCCACTTCGAGCTGAAAGGTCGGAACCGCATTGACCAGCCCGGCGATGGTCGCCAGCCGGCGCTTCTGCATCGGCAGCAGCCCGGTCATGCCGGTGCGGACATTGTCTACTGCCAGCGCAACCATCGCGTCGGTCCCGGCCATGGCGACGAGCCGGCTCTGGCTTCCGGCGGAACGCGCCAGGTGCAGAAGGGCCGCCACCGGCCGGGCGGACGCGTTTTCCACCCGGATGATATCCTCCAGCCGTTCTAGCGAGACCGGCTGTTCGCCGTTGCGATCCCATGTCTGGCCAAGGCAGGGCGCCACCTGCGGGATCATCTCCGCAGTCTTCTGGTGGATCTTGACGGCGCGCGGCAAGCCCCAGGCGACGACCTTGCCCGAAGTGGCTTTCAGGATCATGGCGTCGTCGGAGCAGAGGCCAAAGCCCTGTATTGCCAGCGCGAGTGACGTCGTGGTCTTGCCGGTGCCGCTCGGAGCATGGATCAGCACCACCGCATCGCTATCCGGCAACGTCAAGCCGGCAGTGTGCAGCATATGCTGGCCACCGGCGTCGAGCGCGGCGTCGAGCACCAGCATTGCCGGTGTCCACGCGGCTTTCGCGCCAGGGTGGATCCGGAGTTCGGCCCAGCCCGCCACGCCATTGATGGCAACGGTCTGACGCTCGGGAAAGACCAGATGGATGATACCACCATCCTCGAACATCCGGCAGGGACCATCCTCCGGCACCTCGCCATCGAAGACGAGGGATCCGTTGGGTGCCTCGTCCAGGGTGTCTGTCTCGGCGATCTCGAGACGAAAGTCCGGCTCGACGGGTTCCGCGATACGCAGGCTGCCCAGCATCCGGTCGAAATCCTGCCACAGCTCCGGGCGCTCGGCCGATATGCCAAGGATCAGGCCGTTGAGGCCATAGCAGGCTGAAGGTCTGGTCAAGCGGGACGCGCCTTTACGGCATCGGCATGATGACGATAGATTTCGACCATGCCGGGAAGCTTGTCGCTGACCACCGGCCTGCCATCGAGGCAGACCCAGCAATGCGCTGCCAGGCGCTGCGCTTGCATCGACTGCGGATCGATGCCGAAGCGCAGGTCCGGATCGAATCCGGCCAGGCGCAGGAAACGATGACCCAGCAGACCCTCCCTCAGGCACCTGCGGTCACGCATCAGCCAGGGACGGCGGACGGCGCGGTTGACGCTGGCGACTATGTAGGCGGACGGCAGACCGCGATAGGGCGTCGACGAGGCGAGCGGCGCCCATTCGAGCACCTCCTCGAAGCTCCGGTTGATGACCAAGACCGGCATCAGCCGCGCGCTTGCCCAGAGATGGCAGCGAAACAGAGCGCGCAGGAGCGGGCCGTCAGTCATCAAGCACCTGGCGCGGCGAGGATACCTTCAGAGATCAGATCCGCGGCCAGTGCCGCCATGTCCTGATCGAGCGTCCCCTTGTCGACCTCGAACTCCTCGCAAAGCAGGTCGACGATCTGGTCGAGGTTGCGCGCGCCGTCCACCTTGCCGAGAAAGGCTTCGGTCGTGCCGTTGCATGTGTAAAGCTGGCCGCTGCGCGCCAAAAGCACGACTGCGCCATCGCCCACATGCTGCACCGAGGCATCCTCGGCCAGCCGCAGAACGGTTCCAGAGACTATTTCCACCACGCCCCTCCAAGCCACGCTCATCCCGGAATCAGATAGCGCGGAGGTGGAGCGCTGTCTATCAGCCGATCATGGGAGCCCAGTGCACGGGACCAACGGCTTTGCTGACGGATTCTCCGCGCCAGTCGCGTTAGAACCTGCTCGGTTGCGTCTTCCCGGCCGCATTCGTCCCAGAAATAGTCATCGATGAAATGTGACAAGCAGTGGGCCTGCCGGCAGCGGACGTTGCATTTCTTCCCCTAAGTAAGGTAAAACCTGTCCGGGTATTGGGGAGATAGCGTATGCGTTACAATTGGGAGCGGGCTCCGACGAGCTTCGAACGTCACAGAAAAGCGCTGGCCACAGCCATTTTGATCGCTGGCGGCATTGGCCTCATGCTTGTGGCCCTGCCGATCTAGAACAACCTTTCAGACAGAGCGGCTGCCGGCGCCTGGGCGTGACCTCTCAGCGTGGCTGCCCGGTCACCGCGAGGAAGCGGCGATCGCGCCCCTCGAACCCCTGGCTGAAACGCTGCACCAGCACGACGATCACCGCCGGCTTGCCGGCCGGGGTGAGTTCGTAGGATTCCGACAGGCTGTAGGAGGTCGGGCAGTTTCTTGAGCCCGGCACGGTCTTGTCCTCGTGCAGGATCTTGAACGGCTTGCCATCCTGGCCTTGCAGCGTCAGCCGGAAGCCGAGTGCCTTGCCCGCCTTCTCACCCTGAAGTGGCTTTTCCCCTTGAAGTAGCTGGTCGCCTTGCCGCGTCACATCGAAACTCGCCGAACAATCGCTCGTGCTGGCCGCCAGGATTTCGTCGAGCTGGATGGTCGAAATGCCTGTTTCGCCATGGAGCGGCGACAGCCATTTCTGCGACACCTGCTCGAGGCGAGAAATGTCGTTGTAGGCAACCATTTCGCCCGGAAAGGTGAACTTGTCGGAAGCCGCCTGCTCGGCTGGGGATGTGATGGCATATTGGGCGAGAATGGGCGCCGCCTGAGCGGCGGCCTGCGCCCTCGCCTGCTCCAGCGTCAGTGTCGCCTCCTCCGTCTCGTCGACGACGAGGATCGGCTTACCGCCAACGAGCTGATTCGTGCGGGTATCGATGATGTCTATCTGCGACCAGCCAGAGTCCGAGGCGCCGGCGTCGAGCGTTCCATATTGCTCGAAGGCGAAATAAGCGCCATCCGGCGAAAAGCCGATGATGTGCCGTGCCGCGGCATCGCCAGCCTGAGCGGTTCCAGCTGAGATCGCGAGCACGACACCCATGACCAATGGGAGCGCAAGGCGCCCGATGATCCGCACAGCAGCAAACATCTCCACTCCAATCTCGAATCGCAATTTCATAGCTGCTTGCCCCCAAGCGCCAGGTCGATATCGGCCGTACAATGGCGTGCATTTGCGGCCAAGGGTAGAGCGCGCTATCTGGAGGGAAGAAAATCATTCCTGGGGAGGTATGGATGGCTTCACGCTATCACGAGGTCTATGAAGGCTGGAAACGCGACCCGGAACGCTTCTGGGCGGACGCAGCCGGCGCCATCGACTGGTATTCGCCCTGGGACAAGGTGTTCGACGCCACGGCTGGCGTCTATGGCCGCTGGTTCACCGGCGCCACCTGCAACACCTGCTACAACGCCATCGACCGCCATGTCGCCGGCGGGCGCGCCGACCAGATCGCACTGATCCATGACAGCGCGATCACGGGAACGATCAGGAAGTTCACCTATGCCGAGTTGAAGCGCGAGGTGGTTGCACTCACCTCGGTGCTGAAGAACCGTGGTATTCGCAAGGGTGACCGCGTCATCATCTACATGCCCATGGTGGCCGAGGCGGCCATCGCCATGCTCGCCTGTGCCCGCATCGGCGCCGTGCATTCGGTGGTCTTCGGCGGCTTTGCCTCGCATGAGCTTGCCACCCGCATCGACGATGCCAGGCCGAAGCTGATCATTTCGGCATCCTGCGGCCTGGAGCCGGGCCGCGTCGTTGCCTACAAGCCGTTGCTCGACAAGGCGATCGAGATCTCCCGCCACAAGCCGGACGCCTGCCTGATCCTGCAGCGCGACCAGTTGCGCTGCGAGTTGAAGGAGCATTTCGACATCGACTACGCCGATGCCGTCGCCCGCGAACGGGCAGCGGGCGCCAATGTCGATTGCGTGCCGGTGCTGGCCACCGATCCGCTCTACATCATCTACACATCGGGCACGACCGGCCAGCCCAAGGGCATCGTGCGCGACAATGGCGGCCACATGGTCGCGCTGAAATGGACGATGGAAAACGAGTTCGGCGTCAAGCCGGGCGAGGTGTTCTGGGCGGCATCCGATGTCGGCTGGGTGGTCGGCCATTCTTACATAGTCTACGGACCGCTGCTGCATGGCTGCACAAGCATCCTGTTCGAAGGCAAGCCTGTGGGCACGCCCGATGCCGGCACCTACTGGCGGGTGATAGCGGAGCATGGTGTCGTAGCCCTTTTCACCGCACCGACCGCGTTCCGCGCCATCAAGGGGCAGGACCCGAAGGGCGAGTTCATTGCGAAATACCACCTCTCGAGGTTCCGCACGCTGTTTCTTGCCGGCGAGCGCGCCGACCCGGAAACCATCAAATGGGCGGAGCAGAAGCTGAATGTGCCTGTGGTCGACCACTGGTGGCAGACCGAGACCGGCTCGCCGATGACGATCAATCCCGCCGGCCTTGGCCTGCTGCCGGTGAAATACGGCTCGCCCGGCGTGCCGATGCCCGGCTACGACATCCGCGTGCTCGACGATGGTGGCCATGAGGTGCAGCGGGGCACGCTGGGCAATGTGGTGATCAAACTGCCGCTGCCGGCCGGCTGCCTCCCGACGCTTTGGAATGCCGATCAACGGTTCCGCCAAGCCTACCTCGACGAGTTCCCCGGCTTCTACAAGACGGCGGATGCCGGCATGGTCGACGAGGACGGCTATCTCTACGTCATGGCTCGCACCGATGACATCATCAACGTCGCCGGCCACCGGCTGTCGACCGGCGCCATGGAAGAGGTGCTTTCGGCCCATCCCGATATCGCCGAATGCGCGGTGATCGGCATTGCCGACGCCATGAAAGGCCAGGTTCCGTTGGGCTTCGTGGTGTTGAATGCGGGTGTGACCCGCGATATCGGCTCTATCGAGAACGAGGTGGTCGGTCTGGTGCGCGAACGCATCGGCCCGGTCGCCGCCTTCAAGACGGTGGTGACGATCAAGCGCCTGCCCAAGACGCGTTCGGGCAAGATCCTGCGCGGCACCATGCAGAAGATCGCCGACAAGGAAGAATGGACCATGCCGGCGACGATCGACGATCCGGTCATCCTCGACGAGATCACCAAGGCCCTGAAGGAACGCGGAATCGGACTTTGAGCCACTGAAGGGTGGGCCGCGGACGACTTTTCGATCGGCAAGCAATACTTTTATTGTGCGACGCAGCAATGCACCCTAAAGTCGTTCGCGGGGGGACATCGACAAAGGTCGCATGGCTCAGCAGAAGATTACATTTGGCGGCGTAGACATCCTGCGCTTTCTCGCCGCCGTCATGGTCATGGTCTACCATTATGGCTTCTGGGTGTGGGCGTATCCGGACGGTGTTTCGGCGCGCGCCACGGGCGGCGTTCCCCCGCAGCCGGCAATAGGCGCCTGGGTCGAATCCGGCTGGGTCGGCGTCCAGATCTTCTTCGTCATCAGCGGTTTCGTCATCGCCTTCAGCGCCGAAAGGTCGACACCCCTGCAGTTTTTCGAAGCAAGGGTGAAACGGCTGGCGCCGGCGGTCTGGATCTGCGCACCGGTCACCGCGGTGGTGCTGCTGCTTGTCGGGCTCAGTTGGCCGACCGATGCCGTCATCAGGCTCCTACGCACCGGCCTGTTCGTTCCGTACGCGCCTTGGGTGGACAGCGTCTACTGGACGCTGGGCATCGAGATCGCCTTCTATGCCATCGTCTGGATCCTGCTCAGCTTTGGCCGCTTCCATCTGATGGAGATTGTGGCCGTCGCCATCGGCTTGGTCAGCACGCTGTTCTGGTGCCTCTACTACCCGCTCGGCTGGGCCGATCTTGCCGAAACACGCACACTCGACCTGCTGCTGGTGCATCACGGCGTTTTCTTCGCCACCGGCGTCATGCTGTGGCTGATGCGCATCAAGGCGGTGACAGGCGCCCGACTTGCCTTCTGCGCCCTGTTCCTGGCCGGTGGTGTGCTGCAGATCGCCAGTTCGGTCGACGTTCATATCCTGAAGGTCGGGCGGGATATGCCGTTCGCGCCGCCGATCCTCATCTTCCTCATCGGCATCGCGCTGATGGCATGGTCGCTGCGGCTCGACCTCACCTGGAGCGGCTGGCGCCGGATCGGGCTGATGACCTACCCGCTCTACCTGCTGCACGATGTCGTCGGCGCGGCCCTGCTCGGCATCCTGGTTCGCGCCGGTCTGCCACATCTGTTCTCGATGGCGGTCGTCGGCGCGACGATGATCGCGGCAAGCTGGCTGGTGGCGATCGAGGCCGAACCACGCATCCGGCTGCTGCTCGACCACACCGTTTTCCGTTATCGGCTCAAGGCAGCCTGACGCGATCCGGCAGACCGGGCCGGCTTCCGACCTAAAGCATGTCGCGCCTGAGCGGCTTCAGGCCCGCTTCAGGCCTTTGTTTCCACAGATCGTTCTCCCAAAACCGAGCTCATTTCTGAGCGACATGCATTGCGGTCCCGACCCGGCGGGGCTGCATTTTCCACGATTGCGGAATTCTCCGTTTCGGGCATGATAACAGGCACTTATGCCTTCCGTATGAGAGCTTGCCTCGAGACGCCCCGCACGTGAACCTGTTCCAGCGAAAACCCCGCATCGCGGCGCGTGCGCGCCTCGATATCGACATGCAGGACGCCGTCGTCTATGCGATCGGTGACGTGCATGGCTGCTACAAGGAACTCCGTGCCCTGGAGCAGAAGATCCTGCTCGATTCACTGCGCTTCCAGAGCCACAAGATCATCGTCATGCTTGGCGACTACATCGACCGAGGGCTTCAGTCGGCGCGGGTGCTGGATCACCTCCTGGCGCCGCCGCCGAAAGGGTTTCAGCGCATTTGTCTTGCCGGCAACCACGAAGTGGCGATGCTGAACTATCTCGACGGAAATCTGTCCCGCGAGCCCTGGCTGGCGACGGGCGGCCTGCAAACCCTGTTTTCCTATGGCATCGATCCGGCGCGCCTCGCCAGCCTCTACGGGAGCAGCGCGCAGATCGACCGGCGCATAAGGGAGATCATTCCAGACGATCACGTCAGCTTCCTGCGCGGGCTGCCGATCATGGTCCGTTCGCGGAAGTTCGTGTTCGTCCACGCCGGCATCAGGCCCGGCGTCGACCTTGCGGCGCAAACCGACCACGACCTGGCCAACATCCGTTCGGACTTCTTCGAGGCAACGCACCTGCTCGACCGCTGGGTGGTGCACGGGCATACTCCGGTGGACGTCCCGAAGCTCGAAGGGCGCCGGCTCGGCATCGACACAGCCGCCTTCCAGAGCGGACGCCTGACCGCCGTCAGGATCGCCGACAAGCAAGGCAGGCTGATCTTCTCCTGACGCGCATCGATATCCAAGTGTGCTGACCTGAAGATCGATACACCTCAGAGAGGGTCCACTCGCGCAACGGTCGACGTCACACCGGCGCCTTGCCGCGCACTTCTGACTTTTCCAGATAGTAGCTCGAATATTTATCAAAGAATTTTTCCGACCCGCCGAACGATCCGTATTTGGCCAGTTTCTTCAAATCGACCTTGTTCAGCACCGCGCCGATGATCTTGTTGGCGACATAGGGTTCGGATTCCAGCATCGACCTGACCATCGCGCGCGGGGTGCGCCCCCACTCGGTGACCAGTACAAAACCGTCGACCAACGGCGCGAAGGCCTTGGCGTCGACCACCGGTCCGAGCGGCGGCAGATCGACGACGATGTATTCGAATGTCTCCTTGGCGTTCTCGATGAAGCGTCGCATGCCGGCCGAGGAGAGAAGTTCGCTGGTATGCGAGAAATGACCGCGCAGCACCGCCGGGATGATCGCCAGCTTCGTCTGCCTGTCGATCTTGCCGACGGACTGCCAGGTCTGGCCACTGACCACCGCTTCCATCAAGCCCTGCTCGGTTTCCATGCCAAGGCCCCGGCTGAGGCCGGGATTGCGCAAGTCGCCGTCGATCAGCAGCGTCTTGGAGCCATTGGCGGCGAGCAAGCCGGCGAGATTTGCCGCGACCGTCGACTTGCCTTCGCCGGGAAGCACCGAGATGACGCCGATGACGCGGCTGCCTTGCCCTTCCATCACGACGTCGAAGGCGATCTTGGCGCTGCGCAGCGTTTCGGAGAACATCGAGGCTGGAGAATCGATGCTGACCCGCATGCGCGCCCGCCTTTCGGCCGCCGACAGCGATTGGGTGGTCTTGGCGTCTACCTGGGTCTCGCCCGGCTTTTCTTCCTTGCCGAGCTTGCCGCCGATCGTGGGGAGATAGCCGAGGAATTTCAGGTTGACGCGGTCGCGCACGTCCTCGCCGGTCCTGAAGAAGCGTTCGTTGAACTCGTTCAGGCCACCAAAGCCGGCGCCCATCAGCAGGCCAAGCACCAGCGAAAGTCCGAGCACGACGATGGTGCGCGGGCTCGAGGCCGCCATCGGCATCGACGCGTCGGAGATGATGCGGATCTTGCCGACAGGGAAGGATTGCTGTTGCGCAGCTTCCTCATAGCGGCCGAGGAATGTCTGATAGAGCGTGGTGAGCGCCGTCGCCTGCTGATCGAGTTCACGCAGCTTGACTTGCGTCTGGTTGTCGACGGAACTCTTGCCCTGTGCGGCCGCGACGTTGGCCCGGAGCGCGGTCTCGCGTGCCTGCGCCACCTCATATTCGTTGCGATAGCTTTCGGTCAGCTGCTTCAGCTCGCCGAAAATCTGCGTCGATATGTCGGCCTTCTCCTTGGAGAGAGCCACCGCCTGCGGGTGCTCGGGGCCGAAATTCGCCTCGACGTCCTGCAGACGCTTGGCCACCGTGAGGTAGCGGGTCTTGAGCGCCGATATGACCGAGCTGCTCGGCTGGTCGCTCGATATGGCGGCATCCTTGAAGGCGTTTTCGGAGCCGCTGTCGACAATGGCTTTGTACTGCTGGTAGCGGGCGCTGGCGCGCGCGGTGTCGGCCTGCGCCACGATAAGCTGGGCGTTGAGGTCGGAAAGCTGCTTGTCGCTCATCAACTGGCCGTCGCTGTTGGCGGCCAGCCCATGTTCGGCCCTGAATTTCTCAACGGCAAGCGAAGCTGCCTGCGAACTCTGGCGCAGCTCCGTCAACCGGCCCTGGAGCCAGACCGCAGCCCGCTCGGTGGCATCGAAGCTGGCATCGAGCTGATCGGCGAGATAGGCATCGGCGTAGGCCTTGGTGATCGCGTTTGCCAAGGCCGGGTCCGTCGCCTGATAGCCGAGCGCGATGACGTAGCTTCGCCCGATGCGCGTTGCCCGCACCTCGCTCTGCAGCTTGAGGATCGCGTAGTCGCGGCGCGACGTGGCGATCAGCGCATCGCGGGCGGCCGGGTCGAGCTTGCTGAAGTCAGTGCCACCCGGCATGGAAGAGCTGGGGCGGACATACTGGATCAGGCCGCGGATGAGGCCTATGCCTTGGGCAAGCGCCGACTGGGGCGGATTCATGAATGTGTCGTTCTGGTCGAGCTTCAGCTTGTCGACGACCACGGCGGCAAGCCGCGTCGAGGTCAGGATCTCGATCTGGCTCAGGATCGCCGAATCGGTCTGCATGGTTGTCGACGTCGCCGAAATGTCGTCGATGATTTTGTTCAAGCCCTCATCGATCAGCACGCTGGCGACCGACTGATATTTAGGCGGCGTCGTCTGCAAATAGAGCAAGCCCAGGAAGAGACCGATGACGGCACACACGGCAACCACCTTGGCCTGCCGTGCGGCCATGCCAAGCAGCCGCTCGATATCGATGAAGTCTTCGCCGTCTCCTGCGTCCGAATTCGGCAATGGCATCCTCTTGTCGAGAGGAAAGTTGGCATAATTCATCTTCGGTCCAATTCTAGAGCCGGTCCATCGCAATGGGCTCTATCTCACTGTTTCAACATGATCTTTTCCGGAAACCGGGACCCACTTTCCGGGATCATGCCTTGGCTTGCAGGCGCCTCGAAGATCGGGAGCATCGCCAGAAGCGAAGCAAGCGTCGTGCCAGACGGCGAGAACCTGCCGGCCCCTCTTCGCCGGCCATCTGACCATGCTCCCGAAAGATGGACATTATGCGGCTTCTTCCTGGCGTTCATGCGACCGGACGAACTCCTGAAGCATCTCGAAAACCGGACCCTTCATGTCGTCGCGCGCCAGCGCGAAGGCGATGTTGGCCTGGATGAACCCTTCCTTGGAACCGCAGTCGAACATGCGCCCCTTAAAAGGCTGGGCGAAGAACGACTGATCCTTCGACAGACGAACCATGGCGTCCGTCAATTGAATCTCGTTGCCGGCGCCGCGCTGCTGATTGCCCAGAAGCGCGAAAATCTCGGGCTGCAGGATGTAGCGGCCATTGATGTAGAAATTCGACGGCGCATTGGCCGGCGCCGGCTTCTCGACCATGGCCGTCACCTCGAAACCGCCACCGATCTCGGCGCCACGGCCAACGATGCCGTATTTGTTGGTCTCGCTCGGTTCGCAACGCTCGACGGCGATCACGTTGCCGCCCGTGCGCTCATAAAGCTCGACGGCTTCGGCGAGGCATCCGCGCCCGCCGAAGGACACCATGTCCGGCAACAGCAAGGCGAAGGGCTCGTTGCCGATAACCTCGCGCGCGCACCAGACGGCATGGCCGAGGCCTTGCGGCGATTGCTGGCGGATGAAGCTGGTGGCACCGGCCACAGGCAGCATGCTTTCGAGCGCCTCCAACTGGGTCTTCTTGCCGGTCTGCTCCAGGGTGCCGATCAATTCCGGATGCAGGTCGAAATAGTCCTCGATCACCGCCTTGTTGCGGCCAGTCACGAAGACGATGTGCTCGATGCCCGCCTCGAAGGCCTCGTCCACCGCATATTGCACGACGGGCCTGTCGACCACGGGAAGCATTTCCTTTGGCATCGACTTGGTCGCCGGCAGGAACCGTGTTCCAAGCCCCGCCACCGGTATCACGGCCTTCCTGATTTTCTTCATCGCAAATTCCTTCTGAGGAGATCGACTTCAGTCCATTCACAAGCCACGAAAAATCCCTCCATGTGCCTGCATCTTCACCTCCCCGCCCCAACGGCAAATTGTGCCGCCATTCTTCGCAACCGCACGGCGATCGGCATGCCCATATGCCTGACCGCCGCCGGATCGCTGAGCGCCGTCCGGATCGCCTTGAGCGGGGACCGCGCCTTGATGTGCTGTACCAGTGACAGAAACGATGCCGCCTTGCGCAGGCTGCGGCCGCGCCGGGCGAACGCGGCCTGCGCGGCCTCATCCATCCGATGGGTTTGAGCGAACACGGCATCCGCCCTGCGCATCGCTTCGACGTGGTGAAGCTCGAGCACGCGCGAGATGGAGCCGCTGCGGATATGATAGGCATAGCCGATATCGGGCTCGACGACGCATTTTCCGCCCTTGGCCAGGGCGCCGGCAAACAGGATGTAGTCTTCGCCGATCCTCAGCTTTTCGTCATAGCGAAGCCGGTGTTCGTTCAGGAACTCGCGCTGGAAGATCGGCTTGAGATAGCCGAGGTTGAACTTGGATTCGAAGACGACGTTGCCGGCGATGTAGGTGGCCAGCGAAATCTCGCGCAAGCCTTCCAGATATTGCCGCGGAAACATCGCGTCCTCGATGACGCCGTCCTCGCGAACGACCTGCAGATTGTCGACGGCGATCTGGGCATCCGCGCTTTCGGCACGAGCGATCATGGCCGCGAGCCGGCCGGGAAAGACCGCGTCGTCGGAATCGAGAACCGCGATCCATCTGCCGCGGGCGGCGTCGAGGCCGGCATTCCTGGCGCCGCCAGGGCCGCGGTTGCTGGCCAGGGCGACGACACGGACGATATCCCCGGGGTAGGCCCGCGCCACGTCGAGCGTCGCATCGTGCGACTTGTCGTCGACGACGATGATTTCGACGCTGACACCCTTCTGGGCGATGGCGCTGGCAATCGCCCGATCAAGGGTCGCCTCGGCGTTGTAGGCGGCAATAACGAAGGAAACATCCGGGACAGAGCTGACGTCAGGCTGCACGCTTGCCTCCCTCCTGTGGCGACGGCTGGCCATAGAGGCGAATTTCGCGGATGCCGACGAGGCCGCTGACGACACCAACATGCATAATGCCGCGCAGCACGCTGCGGTTCCTGCGGACTGGACTGACGACGACCGGAAGTGCCGAGGCGAAGCAATAGATGGCCTTTGCCGAGGCCAGGCCGACCTGCTTGACCAGGCCGATGCTGCTGGCGCTACTGCCCAGGAGATGGCCATGCGTCTGGCCGACGCGAAAGCGGCGGCGGCCGAGCCATTCGAATGCCGCCCTTGAGCGCGGCACCACCTCGTCGACCCACGCCTTGGGCGCGAAGGCGATGCGGCCGCCGGCCTTGTGCATCTGGTCGAAGAATTCGGTGTCCTCGCCGCCGGTCTGGCCACGCGCCAGGCTGAAGCGGCGGCCGCGCAGGCTGTCCGAGCCCATCCGCAGCAGAACATTGCAGGTGTAGCCGGTGCGGATCTCGCCGCGCACCCAGACGGGCAAGGTCGAATGGAAATCGCCGCGCCGCATCCAGTCCGGCGCATCTGGGCGATAGCGCGCCCTGACCGGGCCGAGCACGACGGCGACACCGCTTTGCTGCGCCATCGCGACCAATTCGGCGAGCCATTGAGGCGTGGCCGTTTCGTCATCATCAATGAAGGCGACGAAATCCGCTGTGCTCGCATCGAGGCAGGCATTGCGGGCGATCGAGATGTTGCGCGCCGGGGCATGCCGATAGTGGATCGGCAACGTCAATTCCCGCGACAGCGCCGCCACCAGGTCACGGGCCGTCGGGGTGTCGTCATTGTCGGCGACGATAATGCGGATATCGAATCCCGCCGGCATCTCCATGGCGTCGAGCGAGCGCAGCGTGTCAGCCAGCTCCGGCCGGCGGAACGTGCAGACGCCGATGTCGATGCTGCGGTTCTTTGCCGACACCGCCATCAGGCCACTCCGCGTCGCGAGCCGAGGCCGAGAAGCTGCAGCCAGAAGCCAACCGACCAGCCAAGATGCATGACCATGGCCGAGACACCGGCCAGCGCAACGTCAGCCTTGCGCTGGCGGATAGCCGTCACCAGTCCGTAGCCCAGGCACACCGACACCCACAGCGACAAAGGCACTGCCGCAATCCAATGCACGAAGGAGAAGGCCGCAAGAAGAACCACCGGGAAGACCGCCAGCGGCACCATCTGCCGGATCTTTGGGATGACGCGGTGCTTCAGCACATTCTTGGCACGCCCGCGACCGTAGCCGAGATACTGGAAATACAGGCCTGAGAGCGAGGCGCGCGGATAGTAGACCATCTGCGTCTTGCCACTCATCCAGATCTTGTAGCCCGCCTTGCGCAGGCGATAATCGAGCTCGGCGTCCTCGTTATGGCTGAACGCTTCGTCGTAGCCGCCGACGGCGCCGAACGCCGATATCCGCATCAGTGCATGATGGCCGTGATCGATCCACTGTCCCTGCGAAAGATGCCGATGCTTCGAGCCGCCGGTGCCGAGCTTGGAGTTCTGCGCCGCGGCGGCCGCCTTCTGCACGGCACCGCTGCCGCTGGTCAGCATCGAAACGACAACCGAATCCGCTGATGTAGCCAGGGCTTCCTCGACCAGCCGGTCGCAATAATCGTCGGGATAACCGCCATGCGCATCGATGCGGATGAGATAGTCGGCACCATCGCCGAAGGTACCGACGGCGAGATTGATCGCCGCGCTCTGGATGCGCCGCTTGTTGTGGAGCAGGATAACCCGCGGGTCCTTGGCAATCACATCCTCGACGATGGAAAGCGTGCCGTCGGTGCTGCCGCCATCGGCGACGATGATCCGGGCGCCAAGCCGGGCGGCCGCGGGCCGCAATTGATCGAGCAGCGCACCGATATGGGCGGCTTCATTCAGGCACGGAATGACGATCAGGCTGGATGAGGGTTTGTCCGTCTGCGTCATCAACCTCTGTCCATCTTGCCTCTGTCCATCCTTGGCCATCCTATGCCAATGCCTCGGCGGCAAAGGAGCCGGGCACGGCCGTCAGGCTGCGCAGCCGCTCGACAAGCGCCCGGCAATCGCTGCGATCGTAGCTCCAGGTCCTCGGATTGCGGGCCAGAACGCGCTCCTTCAGCCTGGCGAAGCGATGCTCTTCCATCTTGCCGAGCACGGCTTCGAGCGCTTCGGGCGACGCCTGCGGCAACAGCACGCCGATATCCTGCTGTTTGAGGAACCGCCCGGTCTCGGTGTTGCCCATCGAGATCGGCACCGCTCCGAAACGGCAGCCTTCATAGAGCCGGTTGGGCAGAAGCCATTCGGAGTTCTGCCCCGCCTCGAAGAAATCGATCGCCCACGAAAAATGGACATCGTTGTAGATCGCCGCCATGTCTTCCGGATTGCGGTAGGGCCCGAGAAACGACAGCCACGGCTCGGCTTCGACAAAGCCGTGAAAGTCAGGGAATTCCGACAAAGCCGGACGTCCGCGCAGCACGATCTCGAAGCGGCCCTCCATGCGGCGGGAGAAATCGGCCAGCAGCTCGAGTGAGCGTCGGCAGCGCAGCGCACCGAACCAGCCGATCCGCCATGGCGGACCGACCGGGCTCTCTTCAGTCTCCGGAGCGCCGGGCAAGATCGTCGCGGCCTCGAAATATTTGTTTTCGACCAGCTCGATGGGTGCCGCAACCTGGCCGAACGGCTTGAAATAATTGGCGATAAAGGCAGGAGAACTGGTCACCAGCAGCTTCACATCCCTGGCCAGAAAGCGCTCGGTGGCGCGCAGCGCCTTGCCCAGGACATCGTTGCGCAGCACAAGCCGATGAATGTCGAGGCACTCGTATACGATCGGAACCGATGCACCGAAGGCTGACCTGGCGCGGCGGGCAAGCGCCAGCATTTCCAGGTTGCGCGCGATGATGAGATCCGGTTTTGGCATACCGCCAAGCTTCGAGCCTATCGAAACGGCTGCTTTGGCGACGGCCGCGAGGCGTTGGCCGAATCGCCCGTCACGCGTCGCGCCGAGGTCGATCGGCCGCAGTCCCTCGATATCCGCAATCGGATTCGCGGTGCGACGGAAGCCGGCCAAAGTGACCTGGGCCCCACCTGCCCTGAGCATCGTGATCCGCCGGCGCACCGCCGGGTCGGAAACGTCGTGCACAAGGTACAAGACATGCAGCATAAAAACTCGACCGCTGTTGGCCCACCCGAGGGAATGCTAGTACAGGTCTTGCTGCATCGCAACATTTTTGGTGCGGCGGTCCACGTTTTCTGTTGCACTGCAAAATTATTGCCGTAGTTTGTGGTCGGCGGCGGTCGTGGATTTTCGGGCTCGGAAATCAACGTAAAAAATCAGGAATCCTGAATTTGGAAGCCAATGCATTCGATCCGCCAGAAGGCTCCTTGCGCAAATCGGTTGGGCGCGGCGCGGTTGTCACGGCCATGGCGCAGTCGGTGCGGGTCGCGACACAGATCCTGTCCGTTATCGTCTTGTCGCGGTTGTTGTCGCCACAGGATTTCGGCGTCGTGGCGATGTGCGCGCCGGTGCTTGCCTTTATCGCCCTGTTCCAGGATTTCGGCCTGACCCAGGCGACGATCCAGAAATCGGGCATCCGGCATGAGGAGGTGAACTACCTCTTCTGGATCAATGTCGCGGTCAGCGCGATCCTGGCTTGCGTGCTTGCGGGTGCGGCGCCGCTGGTTGCCGCCTTCTACGGCGAGCCGCGCGTGACGGGCCTGGTGGCTGCGTTCGGGCTGCAGATCATGGCCTATGGGCTGGGCGCCCAGCATCTGGCGCTCTTGACACGCCGCATGCAGTTCGGCCGGCTGGCCGTCATCGACGTCGCCAGCGCCATTGCCGGGCTTGCGGTGTCGATCGCCTGGACCTTTATCGATCGCTCCTATTGGGCCCTGTTTGCCGGCACGCTGACCGGTGCCGTTTTGCCGACGCTCTGCTATTGGGCGAGCTCGCGCTGGCGTCCGGGCCTGCCGCGCAAGGTCGCCGGCATCGGCGAGCTGATCAATTTCGGCGCCGGCATCACCGGCTTCAACTTCGCCAATTTCTTTGCCCGCAACCTCGACAATGTGCTGATCGGCAAATATTGGGGCGAGGCGCAACTCGGCCTCTATGACCGCGCCTACAAGCTGCTTCTGTTTCCGCTGAGCCAGATCACCAACCCGCTGTCGAAGGTGATGGTTCCGGCGCTTTCGAGGCTGAAGGATGAGCCGGATCGCTACCGCAGCGCCTACCTGCGCGTCATGCCGCTGATCCTGCTGGTGGCGCTTCCCGGCGTCGCCTTCGCCACCGCGATGTCGGATGTGCTGATCCCCTTCGTGCTCGGCGAGCAATGGCGCGCAAGTGCCTCGATTTTCCTGGCGCTCGGCTTTGCCGGGCTGCTGCAGCCGCTCAACAATCCGGCGGGGTGGCTTTTCGTCAGCCAGGGCCGCTCCGGCGATTTCATGCGCTGGGGCGTCATAACGGCCGTGACGTCGGTGCTGGCCTTCATGCTCGGCCTGCCCTATGGCGCGCTGGGCGTGGCGATCGCCTATGCGATCAGCGAATATCTGCGGACGCCGTTCCTGTGGCTCTATGTCGGCAAGAGCGGGCCGCTTCAGGCGCACCATGTACTTCGCGCGGCAACGCCGTTCGTGCTTGGCGCCCATCTGGCACTGGCCGGCATCTGGTTCATCAAGCCAGCGCTGCCGCAGCAGCATGTCGTCGCCCTGGCCAGCGGCGCCGTGCTCGCCTACCTCATCACCATCGTCATCGCACTGGCATTCGCCTCCGGCCGCGAAGCCTTGCGCGAGGCCCTCAAGATGCTGCCGGCAAGGCTGCCTGCGGCGGCGGCGCGTGAAGCGCAATAATTTGGGCGTCTTCGACTGCTACGGACATCTCCTCCAGGACCAGGTCTGAACCATGCACTACCGATCGATCTCCGATATGAACGACGCCATTGTCAGGGGCCTGCACCGGCTGCCGCGCGACATCGACCTGGTGGTCGGTGTGCCGAGAAGCGGCGTTTTGGCAGCGACGCTGGTCAGCCTTGCCGCGAACATCCCGATGACCGATCTCGACAGCTTCCTGGAAGGGCGTATCTATACGTCTGGCGTCACCAAGCGCCGTGCTGCTCTCGACCGCAAGGTTTCCGAGATGCGCAAGGTGCTGGTGATCGACGACAGCGTCGCCGGCGGCAACGCCATGCGTGACGCACGCGCCCGCATCCAGGCTGCGGGCATCAAGGCGGAGTTCACCTTTGCCGCCGTGTTCGGCCTTGAGCCCCAGCACCAGGAAACCGACCTCGTCTTCGAAGTCGTGCCGCATCCGCGCATGTTCCAGTGGAACTTCATGCATCACAAATTCCTGGCGCAATGCTGCGTCGACATTGACGGCGTGCTGTGCCTCGATCCGACAGAGGCGGAAAACGACGACGGCCCGGCCTATGAAAAATTCCTCAGCGAAGCGCGGCCGCTCCATGTCGCGACCCACAGGATCGGCTGGCTGGTCACGAGCCGGCTGGAGAAATACCGCGCGCTCACCGAGGCATGGCTCGCCAAGCATGAGATCAAATACGACCAGTTGATCATGCTCGACCTGCCGAGCAAGGCGGAACGGCAACGGCTCGGCGCGCATGGCAGTTTCAAGGCCGATTTCTACCGCAAGTCCGATGCCATCCTGTTCATCGAGAGCGAGCACGAACAGGCGCTGAGGATCACCGAACTGTCAGGCAAGCCGGTGCTGTGCGTCGAAACGCATATGGTCAGCTTTCCCAACACGCTGTCGCTGCCGGCACTTGGTCAGGCGGCCAGGAACCTGCCGGCAAGGCTGCGGCAGATCAAGTCGCAAGAGGGCCGCAAAAGCGCCGCCAAGACCATTGCCCGCGCGCTGCTTGGCGCCCGCGGCTACGAGACGCTGAAAAGCCGGGTCAAGCGCCCGGCCTGACCTGCTCAGGCGGCGCCGTCAGGCCGCCTGTCGCGCGCGCTGCTGCATGGCCCTGTCCAGTATCGAGAAGAAGGTGATGAACTGGCGATCGGGGTCGAGTTCCGGGCGCCCGGCGAAGCTGCGGGCGAGGCTGGAAAGCCGGTCATATTCCTGATTGTCGTTCCACAGCCGCCTGACGGCCGCGACCCAGTCGGCCAGCGGTGCATCATAATCCAGCACCACGCCACCGGAGCCGATCGCTTCGGGCAGACCGCCGCGCCGCGAGCCGACAACGGGGATTCCGCTGCAATGGGCCTCCGACGCGACGCGGCCCCAGGCCTCTTCCCACTTGCTGGGAGCAAGCAGGATCTTCGTGCGGCCGTAGACCGTCTTCATGTCGCTGGTGCGGCTCTCCAGGACGACATTGCCCAAGGGAGCGATCGTCTGTTCGATCCGCGCCCGGTGATCGTCGTCGAGCTTCCAGCTTTCGACGAACAGGAATGGAATTTCGCGGCAGGCGCCGGCAATCCGCACCGCGAGCTCGAACCCCTTTTCCTCATAAGGGTTGATCAGCGTGACGAACTGGCCCGTCGTCGGCGTCGAGTAGTGCGCCGGGTTGATGGTTGGCGGGATCACCACCGCCTCGATGCCGAACTCCTGTCTGTAAGTACGTGCGGTGAAGTCAGAATTGGCGATGTAAAGCGCGGAATGCAATTCGCGCAGATCGCCGCCCAGTTCATGGAACTCGACATTGCGGAGATAGACGACCAGAGGCACGCCCTCCGCCTGCAGCGCCTTGCCGATCGGAACCGATTTGTGACACTGGACCACGGCGACATCGGGCTTCAGCCTGTCGACGGCATAGCCCGCTGCTTCCCAGGGAAACCAGGCCCGCACCACCGGATAGCCGGGATAGCTGTCGACAACCGCCGGCTGCCGCAGCAGCTTCATCTTGGCGCGCGCCTTGAAGCCGAAGACACCATCACCGAACAGGGCGGCGAGCACAGCGGCTTCATGACCGTGCTCGATCAGCTGTTCGGCCAGATGATGCGTGCTCGACTGAACGCCGCCGCTGAACTCGGGCGGGTAGCCGTTGCCGCCTGCAAAGAGAACTTTCATGATCGGGCTCCTTGTCGCATCTCGTATTCCTTGCTCGGAGACAACAGGCAAAGTCCGCCGCCTCGCTTTCGACGTCAGGCAAGTTTCGGCGGCTCCAGATTGGCGAAGGGATTGGTACAGGATTGCCAGCCGGTAAATCGGATCGGGTCGTTGGGCGAACTGCGCCAGGCATAGTCCGTCAGCATATGGAATTCGGCGACCACCCAGCGGTCGAAATGCACTAGATCTTCCCGCTTTCGCTCGGGCAGCAGGCGGCGTGCTGCGCCCAATTTGAGTTCCTCCACCAGCGTGACGGCGTCGCTTAGTTTTTCGCTTGGAAAGTTCCACGGATTCCTGTTGCGGAACGCCAGCACGAACTGCTGCAGATGCTCGATGCGGATGTTCAACTTGCCAAGGTATTTTTCCAGCGTGACGCGCACCAGATCCTCGTCCGAGAACGAGGAAACGGCGGCGTAGGCGACCCCTGTCGAAACCACTCCGCCAGCCATGACGGCCAGGGCCGAGCGTCTGGAAATCTCGATCATGCGATACCTCCTTTCACGCGATCCGGCTCGCCGCCCGCAAGGACAGCGCTGCCGCGGTCAGGCTCGGGTTGGCGCAGGAGCAGCTCGGATAGGTGCTTGTGCCGACGACGACCAGATTTCTGAGCTGGTGGTGGATCATGCCGCTGTCGATGACCGAATCGGCTGGGCCCGTACCCATCCTCAGCGTGCCCTGGACGTGCGATTCGCTCGGCCGAATGCCGCGGTCGAAGAGCTTTTCGATCGGCAGCGGCGCCAGAAGGCCAGGCAATTTCTCCAGAGCGCGCGCCATGCCCTTCACCGCATAGTCCGATGGCGCCTTGAAGCTGACGAAGGCATTCTCATCCTCGTCAAGTTCTCGGGATCGAGCAAGTCCTCGGTGACCACGACAAGCGGCAGCGCCTGGCGTAGCCGCCCTTTTTCGGCACGCAGTCCGTGCTGCCAGCGGTTCTCGAAATAGACCAGTGCCGCCGCATGCTCCGATCGGTGAGGACCATCATAGAGGCCGAAATTCAGGCCGGTGGTGATGGTGCTGCCGTCGAAATTGTCGACGCCGTCTAGATAGACCTCGAAATTCCAGCCGTAGGATTCATGCAGGCCGCTGCCGACGAATTCGCCGCCCAGGCCGGATCGCAGCATGATCGCCGCGCTTTGGATGGCATTGGCGCCGAGAATGAAGAGATCGCCGCTGACCTGGTATTCCTTGCCGTCATGGCGGAACGTGACCGAACGGACAGCGCCGCCGACGTGATCGAGCCGGCGGACTTCCGCACCGAGGCAGACCGAGACGTCGGGATGCTCGAAGACGTGCATCAACCCGTTGTTGACGGTGAATTTGGCGTCGACCGGGCACAGCCAGCAACGCAGATTGGCACAGCACGAGGTGCGTTGTGATGTCGGCAGCCGCGCCCGCGCGGTTGGCATGACAAAGTGCTGGCCGGGCTGCGCCGCCTTCATCATCCTGTCCGGTGTCGACATGCGATGCGGCGGTTGCGGAAACGGCTTCGAGCGGGGCAGCATCGCCGCCATGTCGGGATCGCCGGAGATCGACATGATGTCTTCCGCGTCGCAATAGAACGGCTCGACGTCGTCATAGCTGATCGGCCAGTCATTGCCGATACCGTAGGTGCTTTTCAGCCGGAAATCATTGGGATGAAATCTTGGCGTCTGCGCGAACCAGCAGTTCGTCCCGCCACCCAGTCCGATCGTGTAGTTCCACGGCTTGTTGGAATTGGTCTTATAGGTCGTTTCGTCTTCGATGTCGGTGTTGACGTTCTGCTCGAGCTGCCATTCATGGGTGTTGTGGCGCCCCCACTCCAGCACCAGAATGCGTGCCTTTCGGCGCTTGGCGAACTCGTGCAGGAAGAAGGCCGAACCGAAGCCGGAACCGATCGCTACGAGATCGAAATGATCCTTGGTGATTTGCTCCGGCTTTACGTCCAGCACCATCGGCTACAACTCCACACAGAAATACGCGCTCAGTCCCAGCGCCCGCAGGCCATGTGCGGACCGGTCTTGCATCCGTCTGCCAGGGCCTGGTCTCATGCCGCCATTCTGCCGATCGAGTGATATTCGATGCCGTGGCGCGCGATGACCTTGGGGTCATAGAGGTTGCGGCCGTCGAAGATGACCGGCGTAATCAGCGCATCCTTCACCGCGTCGAAGGACGGCGCGCGAAAGCTCTTCCATTCCGTGGCGATCAGCAGCGCATCGGCACCGCGCAGCGCCGCCTCCTTGGTGCCGCACAGAAGCAGGTCGTCGCGCAGCCCGTAGATGGCCTGGCATTCCTGCATCGCCTCGGGATCATAGGCCTGCACATTGGCGCCGGCCTTCCAGAGCGCTTCCATCAGGACGCGCGCCGGCGCCTCACGCATGTCGTCGGTGTTGGGCTTGAAGGCCAAGCCCCAGAGCGCAAAGGTCTTGCCTTTGAGGTTGCCCTTGAAATAGCGGTCCACCTTGTCGAAGAGAACCGATTTCTGTGCGTTGTTGCGCTCCTCGACGGCGCGCAGCAGCTTGGCGTCGAATTTGACGCCTTCGGCGGTCTTGATCAGCGCCCGCACGTCCTTGGGGAAGCACGAACCGCCATAACCCAGACCCGGATAGATGAAATGGTAGCCGATGCGGGGATCGCTGCCGATGCCCTTGCGGACCTCCTCGATGTCGGCGCCGAGCTGTTCGGCCAAATTGGCCATCTCGTTCATGAAGCTGATCTTGGTCGCCAGCATACAGTTGGCGGCATATTTGGTGAATTCGGCGCTGCGCACGTCCATCACGATCATCTTCTCGTGGTTGCGGTTGAACGGCGCGTAGAGTTCGCGCATCACAGCCTCGGTGTCCTCGCTGTCGGTGCCGACGATGATGCGGTCCGGCTTCATGCAATCGGCGACCGCGGACCCCTCCTTGAGGAACTCGGGATTCGAAGCGACATCGAAAGCCAGGTCCTCGCGGCCTCTTTTCTTCAACGTGTCGGCAATCCTGGCCTTCACCTTTTCGCAGGTGCCGACCGGCACCGTAGACTTGCCGACGACGATCTTGGGTTTGTCCATTTCGCGGCCGATGGTCTCTGCGACGGCCAGCACATATTTGAGATCGGCCGAGCCGTCCTCGCCCGGCGGCGTGCCGACCGCGATCATTTGGATCTCGCCATGCCTGACAGCGGCGGCGGCATCGGTGGTGAACTTGATGCGGCCGGCAGCATGGTTTTCCTTAACGAGGTTTTCCAAACCGGGCTCGAAAATGGGAACCAGGCCCTGGTTGAGCCGCTCGACCTTGGCGGCGTCGATGTCGACGCACACCACCTGGTGCCCGACTTCGGCAAGGACCGCAGCCTGCACGAGGCCGACATAGCCAATTCCAAACACCGTCAAATTCATTCGGTTTTATTCCCATGCAAGGCAGCGGACCGTTTTCGGTCCCGCCGGTTCAAATCGACTTTCCCAACTACTTTACACTGCATGCCAGCGATTCCGGAAATTGACAGGGTTCGCCGAGCGCCGTGAAGGCAACCCGCTCGATCTGCAGGGAAAGCTTGCGGCCCGGATCCGCGAACGCTCCCATCCAACCCTTCATCGTATCGCTGCCCCAAAAGCTGAAGAATATCTTCTGTGCATGGCTGGGCAGCTTCGCCGGGTCGGTAATCGTGTTCACCAGTTGGCCGTTGACGTACCATCGCAAGCTGTCCTTCTGCCAGACGAAGGCGTAGTCGTTGAAGGCGTTCTCCGTGCCGCCAGGCACGTCGACCAGCTTCTCGTTCTTGCCCTTGCCCGCGATATAGGCATTGACCTGCACCTTGGAGGTGTCCTTGGTCAGCACCTCGAAGTCGATCTCGTCCCAGGGCTGCTTGTCGCTGGGACCGATATAGGTGAAGAACGCCGCGTTTAGGCCGGAGCCGGTATCGGTCTTCAGCCGTGCCTCATAGGTGCCGTAGCCGAATCGCTGCTTGGTCTGGATCTCGCCGCAGACGTAGTCGCGATCCTTCAGCGTCTGCTTTTCGAAGCCGAGCGCCAGCACATTATTCGACAGTTCGACCATGCCTTTCGACCAGGTGCAATTCTGATGGCTGCCGTTGTTCCAGCCGTCGGAAACATACCAGCGCGCACGATCGAAGCTTTTGAAATCATCGACGAAGGACGGCGATGTCGAAATGTCCTGGGCGTAGGAAGGGGTTGCCAGGAAACCGCCGAGAGCAGCCAGCAGCAACGCACCGAGCGACCCCAGCCGCCGCCAGGCGGCCTGTCCGGTCCGATATGCGAGAGGCGGCGCGTCAATTGCCGTCGTAGGTTTCGGATTCGAATTCATATCAAACTCACCTTTGCGCTGTGTGTCCCCAACCCAAAGTCGACGTTCGAACCGCTCCTGAACGGGCCAACCTTGACCTCCCCTGTGACCCTCTCGATTGCTTCCCGCCTTGCATCAAATCTGTTGCAACAGTTCCGAACCTTCACGTTTCAACCTCTGCCGGCGCCTGCCGGCCAGGCGAATTCCGCCGAGGCGGCCGAATCGGCGTCCTCGTCGAAGACCATATCCAGCGAATGACGGAGCTCTTTCATCATGCCGTCCTGGCGCGACAGCGCTGCAATGCGGCGTTCGCAATTCAGGATCGACTGTGTCAGTGCGCTGACTTCCGAAGACCGCTTGTCGGACGCTGAGCCGTTTTCCATGGCTTCGACCAGGAAGGCGGCGTTGGTCGACGTTGTCCGGTAGCGATTCTCAAGCCCGATTCTCTCGGCCTCGATCTCGGCCGCAATCTGTTCGAACAGCTTTGCCAGACGATCAAGACGTGAAACATCGGCCTGCCGGTCGCGGGCCGGATCCCTTGATCTGAAACCGAATATCGAGGCCATGAACTCAGATTCCTGTCATCGCCGGCTTGTGGGCCGGGCTTCTGGCCGATCCCCGCAGCCGGGGCTCAAAAACTCGCCTTGCATTGTCCTGCTCCTCTGAAGGAGAGACATCGGACCAATCCGATCGGGGGCCAGTTCGGCTGGTCGTCCAATATGCTGCACCGCAACATAGACTGCCATCGTCGGAGCCGCGAGGCAACCACCCAATTCGTAAACTCATAAATCCAGCCGAAATGGTTTGCGTGATGACGTGTCGCGAGCGGACAAACCGCAGGCCTCGGGCCTCGCTCTCAGCGTTCCTTGCCCATGCTGGTTCCAGCCATCAGAAAGCGCCGCGGCGGCACAGGCTTTTGGCTGGACATAAGGCCGACGCGACGAAACAGCGCCTCGAGCTTGTCGGAAGCCACGCCCTGGACGATGGGGACGAGGTTGGACAGGCTGGCGAAAGCGTAAGCCGCGGCCGATGCCAGCCCCCGCTCGGCCTTGACATCAAGGAAATTGCGCAGCCGATATTTGTCGCGCACGTGCCGTTCATGCCGCCGCAGCACCGCCTTCGAGCCTTCCGGCAGACTGTCGATCGCCAGCAGCGCCAGGTCCGCATCGGCCAAACGCTTCAGGTCCTGGGTCTTGTGGCGGCCGCTCAAAGAATCGGCACGGACGACGGCGCCGTAGCCGCAGGAGCGAATGACCTTGAACCGCGCCCCGCATGCGACTGCGCGGGCGTAGAGTTCATAGTCCTCGCCCAGCCGCAGGCTCTCGTCGTAGCTCAACCCGTGGCGGTCGAGGAAGGCACGGCTTATCACCGGCTTCAAAAAGCCCAGTTCGCCCCTCTGCACGCGGCGCCTGGAGATGTTGCCTTCGACGAAGCGCTCGAAGTCGAGGAATTCCGGATCGGCGGCAAATTGCGGCGCAACGATTTTCGTCGCGTCGCCCGTCGCATCATCCCTGATCAGCATGATGTTGTCGGCCGCGAAGTCCCAATCGGCGCCGGCAAACAGGTTGCGAAACCGGCCTTCGAGGAAGAAATCGTCGGCATCAAGAATGCTGATGAACGGCGATTTCGAGCCGGCGATCGCTGCGTTGCGGGCAAAGGAAGGGCCGCGATTGACATCGAGGCGCATCACGGAGAGCCGCCCGCTGCCATCATCGGCGGATCGTGCGACATCGGCGGTGCGGTCGGTAGAGGCATCATCGACAACGACGACCTCCGCCACTTCCGGTTCGCGCAACGCGGATGCGATCGCGACGGCGATTGTCGCTGCCGCGTTTTTTGCCGCGATGATCACGCAGACCTCGGATTTCGTCATCGACATGGATTTGCCTCTCGTACAGGTAATATCGATTTGCCCTCGCCCCGTACTCCTTCGATTCCCTACAGAATTGCCATCAGCACCCAATTTGCCTTCATTCAGCGACTCCCCGGCCGCTCGAAGATGCGGCGGCTGATATCGGCGGACGCCGCCCAGCCGGCTTCGGCCAGATAGCGGACCGGCGCGCGGCCGCACAGTTCCCACAGCACCGTTCGCCGCTGTGGCCACCGCAGCGACGGCAGCCATGGGGCGATGACCATGCTGAGCAGATCCTCATTGCCGATGCGCGACAGGATCCTGGTCGCGCGCTGCGACAGCAGCGTGCCAGCGCCGCCGAGTAGCACATCGGCGGCGCGCAGGCCAAGCAGCAGCGTGTCGTCCAAACCTTGCACGGTTGCGGCATCGAGCAAACGCTGCTGATCCCCCTCGTCGAGGCGGGCGGCGCTGGCACCGATATCACAGACGTAGCCCGCGCAGGGTTCCCGGTTGAAAAGTGCCTTGGCGACGCTGATGCAGGACAAAAGCAAAGTATCGGCCACCGAGGTGAACGGCACCGTCGCACCGGCGATTTCGACCTGTCGCTTGCGCCGCAGAAACCCGTCCGCGTCGCGCGGGCTTGGCGAGCCGGGCTGCTGGAGGCGGTAATGGAGATCTACCGTGGACGACCTCGGCCCGTCGTCCCGGGTCATGTGCTGTTCGCCGAGGAAGCGGACCCACCAGACGGAGTTCGACTTGCCTGATACCTCATAACCGATCTGGCGAAGCGCATCACGCGCCCTGAAAAATCCGAGCGGCGAAACCAGGATGTCGACATCGCCGGACGGCTTCATGAAGTGGTCGTCGTAGAGAAGCTGCTGCTGGAATGGACCCTTCAGAAAAACAAAATCGATCTCGCTGGCGCGCAGCACATCATGGACCGCCATGGAATCCATGATGCAGGACGCGTTCATCGAAACCGTCCTCCTGCGGTAGGTGTCGAGCCATCGGAAAAGCTCAGGCGGCCTCTCAAGCGCGGGTGCGCGCGAAAGGGCCTTGAGGACAAAGGTGGCGACCTTGTTCAGCCTGGCGATGTCGGCAATTTTGGCACCGTCCAGATCACGCATCGAAATGTCGCCCGCGCCGGCGTGCGGCCCGGCAAAATACAATCGCAGGCAGGCCTGCACGTAGGCCACCTCGTCGGCACAGCCGGCGGCGCGCAATCGTTCGTATGAGCCGTCAGGCAAGGCCATTTAGCGCACAATCTCCCAAGAAAGCGGTTTGCGCGAACACTTATGCTGCATGTGCGAAGCAAACATCACCAAAAACCACGATGCCGTAAAGCCTTTCCTTTTGCAGTGCGAATTTTTGCAACCGAAGCGCCTATCGAGATCGCGTCGTAAAGAAGTGAGAACCGCGGCTGAAATATCCTTGCCAGGTCTTTTAGCCGATCCCCGGCCGAATTTTCCAAACAGAAAATTCTTTCCATTAGCGAAGCCTAAAAATAAGCACAAAGCAAACGACTTATGCAAGCAAAATCATATGCTTAAAGAATCAGCACAGGCGCCGCCATCATGCCCAAGGAATCGGCTAAAAAGTGACAAGTTTTAGGCATGGCCGCTCATGTCCTGACGCCAGCAACGTAATTGATTAACGGAAAGTAAAACAGTCTTGACTCATAAATGCTGCCGTGCAGCTATTGCATTGCAGCATAAAAGTGCTGACGGCACTCGACAGGCCGTTTCCAGTCCTAAATCGGAGAGTAAAATGGAACAGAATGTTGAAAAGCATGAATACGAGACACCAAGCCTGACGGTTCATGGTTCGATTGAGACCATCACCCAGGGTGGCGGCGGCAACACGGCGATTGACGCATCGTTCCCCGCGCACACGCCGATCGGCGACCTGACGTTCTCCTGAGACTTATAGCCGTTTCCAGAGTGACATTTTGGGACTCTGGATTCAAAAGCAGACGTAAGAGGGGTCGGGGGGCCAGCCTCCCGACTTCTCCTGCGCCAACCGGAGATGTCGAAGCGTTTTGTCAGTGAGGTGCGGGGATGAACGGGAAGCTATCCGACCATGATCTGGCCGACCACGATAGCATGAGTGCGACCAAGGATGCCGTGGCTTGCGAGTTCGGTGATGGCTTGGCGCTGCTCAATCTCAGATCCAATGTCTACTACAGCCTGAATGGCGTCGGCGCCTTCATCTGGGATTTGATCCAGGAGCCCCGGTTGATCGGCGACATCCGCAGCGCCGTGCTTGCGCGCTATAATGTCGACCCGGTGCGCTGCCAGGCCGATGTCGACGCATTGCTGAAGGGCCTGACCGATAATGGGCTTGCGAGACGGCATCATGAGGCACTTGTCTAAGCCGGCCCAGCACAAGGCGCTGGTTTCGCAGGCCATAGTTCCGCGGGCCCTGGTTTCGCGGGCCACGGCCTTACGGCAGGAACCCGCGAGGGAAACAGGCTTCAAGCAGTCGAAGCGCGGCGGAAGCCGGCACGGGCTGTTCAGGATTTTCTCCCTGAGCGGCTCGGAAATGATCTTCCTTGGCCATTGCCTGCTGGTGGTGGCGACAGTTCGGCTGGGGCTGACGCTGCTGTCCTACAATCGTGTACGCAGCCTGGTGACGCGCCTAGACGCGCGGCAGTGCGCTTCAATGGGCGAACTGCGGCGTGTCGCCTGGGGCGTTGCCGCCGCGGCCCGTTTCGTCCCTTACGCTACGTGCCTGACCCAGGCGCTCTCCGGCCAGTATATTCTCGCCCGCCAAGGCAATGAATCGACGATACGCATCGGCATCGAACGTGGTACGGGCGAGCAGTTGAAAGCACATGCCTGGCTGGTCAGCGACAACCATATCGTGCTTGGCGGATCGATCGACGGCTTCGCCCATCTCGTCGACCACGGCAGCCGATGAGCGGCGTCGCCGGAATCCTGCTGCGCGGAGCACACGCACCGGCGGTCGCGGCGGCAGACATTCAGCAAATGCTGGCGCGCATGCGCCATCGCGGTCCTGACGGCAGTTCTTGGTGGCTGGACACCAGCATCGCCCTTGGCCACGCCTGGCTCAACACATCGGATGAGGTCGGCCCAGGCCCTTTGACGATGGCTGGCGGCCGGCTCGCCATAACCGCCGATTGCCGGCTGGACAACCGTGACGAGTTGCTGGCCAGGCTCGGTATCCGCGACCAGTCGGTGGCCGACGCGATCGTGCTGATGCGGGCCTATCTGCGTTGGGGCGAAGCCTGTCCGGAGCATCTCCAAGGCGATTTCGCGTTCGCCATCTGGGATGACGAGCGGCAATCGCTGTTTTGCGCGCGCGATCATTTTGGCGTCAAGCCGTTCTACTACCACGCGGCGGACCGGCGTTTTGCCTTCGCGTCCGAGATCGGGCCGATCCTGGGCGTCGAAGGTATCCGCGCACGTGTCAGCGAGCGCCAGATCTCCGGCTTCCTGGCCGGGCTTCCCGACGACCCGCAGTCGACCCCCTACAGCGATATATTCAGCCTGCCGGCCCGCCACAGCCTGACCGTCACCGCGCAACAGGTGATGTTGCGTCGATACTGGCAGATCGAGCCGTCGGCGCGGCCCTTGCGGTCGGATGCATCGGAGGAATTCGCCCATCTGTTCTCGCAATCGGTGCGCAACCGCATGCGAGGGACCTCGGCAGTCGGCGCAATGCTGAGCGGCGGCCTCGATTCCTCATCTATCGCCTGTGTCGCCGGCCTGCAGAATGCCGCTGCGCGCAAGCCGAAGCTGCCGACCTTCTCGCTGGTTTTCGAGAAGGGCTCGCCGATGGACGAGCGGCCCTTCATCGATGCCGTTCTCGACCAGCAGAGGGTCGACGCGACACTGATCCCGGTCGGCAACTATGCCCCATTCGCCGAATTCGAACGCGTGCTGGAGGAACAGGAAGGAACGTTCCTGGCGCCGGGCCTGACGCTCACCCGCGGTGTCTACCGGACTGCCGGCGCCAAGGGCATCAAGGTGCTGCTGGACGGCCATGGCGGCGACGAGGTCGTTTCCCAAGGCCATGGTCACCTGCACGAGCTTGCGAATGGCGGCCGATGGATGGATCTGTGGCGCGAGGTCCGCAGCGCCTCCAATACCTATGGCGACAGCACGCTTGGCCTTTATCTCCAGTTCCTGACCCTCTACGGGCCGGCCTGGCGCATCGCCAAGCTGAGGCATCTGGCCAACCGTGCCCTGAACAGGATCCGCAAGCCCGCGCACGTGCAGCGCGCACGAAGCTGGCGCGACCTGATCAATCCGGACCTTGCCAAGCGCACCGAGCTTGTCGACCGGTTTCACCGGGCCGGCTATATGCCGCCCGGCGTTCAGGCCAGCGACGCCTTGAGCCATCGCTGGATCCTGTCGAACGGCTATGTCCCGCATGCTTTCAAGGTTCTCGACAAGGCCGCCGCCAATTTCGGCGTCGAGCCGCGATACCCATTCTGGGACAAGCCGCTGGTCGAGTTCTGCCTGGCATTGCCGGGCGAGGAGAAGCTGAGCCACGGCTTTGGTCGCTATGTGCTGCGTCGCGCCATGCAAGGCGTATTGCCGGAGGCGGTGCAGTGGCGACGCGACAAGATCGACTTCACCGCCAATCTCGTCAACGGCATGCTGCGCAATCATCGCGACCTCCTGGAACAGCTGCTGGTCTCGGATGCAGGCCGCATCGCGCCTTATGTCAATCTGCCGCAAGTGAGTGCTGCCTATGCGCGACTGCTGCGCCAGCCCGATCAGGCAGCCCCCCTGGATGTCCAGTATGTCTGGCGCTCGGCCTCGCTGTCGCTCTGGCTGCGGCAACTCCAGCACGGCGGGAGCCCCACGTGATGCCGCGCAACGAGCCGATGGCCGCATACAGTGATAATCCCCGTCCGCATGGCCGGGCCATGCGAGAACGCCGCTTCTACCGCGCCTATGGTCTGACCATCGCGTCGGAGGTGATGTTGCCCGAACTGCAGCCGGCGCCGCCCGGGGCGGCGGATGTCGTGATCGCCGTCGGCGCGATCGACCTGCCAAAGCCGGCGCCCGAAGCCGCGACCGACTTTCGCTTCGAGGCGGACCGGCAATATCTGGCCTGGCATGCCGTGGGCGCGTTCCTGATCACCGATTCCAACCGTATCGACATTGAACCGGCGCCCGGCGTCGACGACGCGCTGCTGGCGTTTCCGCTGCTCGGCCCGGTCATGGCGCTGCTCTTGCACCGGCGCGGCCTGCTTGTCCTGCATGCCAGCGCCATCGCCGCCGCCGGCACGAGCGCCATCTTCATGGGTGACAAGGGTGCCGGCAAGTCGACGACCGCAAGTGCGATGATCCGGGCCGGGCATCGACTGCTTACCGATGACGTGGTGGCGCTGGACCTCGCCAATCCGAGTGAGCCAATGACCGTTCCGGGCTTTCCGCAGATCAAGCTGGCGGCCGACGCCGCGGCGGCGATCTCGCTCGGGGAAGCGGAAGTGCGGCCGCAAGTGCATCCGGCGATCGACAAGATGCAGCATCGCCTGAACGGTGACTTTTCGGGCGACAAGGTGCCGGCGACCAGGATCTATATCCTCGAGCGCGGCGAAAGGGCTGGCATCACGCCCTTGCCCGCCATTGCCGCCCTGCCGGCCATCATCAAATTCTCCTATGTGACGCGCTTCGGCCGCGCGGCCCTCCCCGACGACTTCGCGGCGGCGCATCTTCAGCAATGTTCATGGATTGCTAACCATATCGGCGTGTACCGGCTGGAAGTCCCGACGGGCCTGGACAGGATCGGCGAAGCCGTGGAGCTGATCGAAAAGGATCTGTCGGCTGGCAACCGGCGGTCGTGAGCGCAACCATGTCGAAGCCCCCAATCCTTCGCCTGTCGCTGTTTCGAGAAATTGCCGCATTCGGCGCGGCCATTGCCCGGATCGGCGGCCGGCGAACATGGACGGCGCTTTTCTTCCTCATCCTCGGCAGCCTGACCGAGGGCATCTCCATCCTGCTGCTCATCCCGCTGCTGCATCTGGTCGGACGCGCCGACCAGGATTTCGCTGTTCGGCTGCCCAACAATGATTTCGTGCGCTGGCTGGTGCCTAACGGCACGCTGCAGCTGACGACTGTGCTTTGCGCGCTGGTCGGGCTGGTTGCAGCGCAGGCGGCGTTCAATCGCTTCAAGTCGGTCTACATGGCCAAATTGCTGTTCGATTTCGTCAACCGCGTTCGCATGAACCTGTTCGAAAGCATCGGCAAGGCGCGCTGGGGCGTTTTTACCCGCATGCGCAGTTCCGACCTCGATCATGCCCTGACCGGCGACATCGACCGCGTCCAGGGCGCGGCGTTCTCACTGCTGATGCTGGTGCAGATCGCCGTTCTTCTGGCTGGCTATCTCCTGGTTTCCATGTTCATCTCGCCGGTCATGACGCTGTTTGCCGTCGTCATCGGCATGCTGATGTTCGTGGCGCTGCAGCCCTTCCGGACACGGGCCACTGCCTTCGGCCGTGTGCTGACCGCCAATCGACAGGATCAGTACCGGACGGTCTCGGAATTTCTCGGCGGCATCAAGGTGGCCAAGAGCCTGAACGTCGAGGACAGCTATTTCGCGCAGCTGCGGTCGACGCTTGAGAAGATGAAGGCCGACAACATCGACTATGTGCGCAACAGCACCATCGGCACCGCGGTATTCCAAGTGGCGAGCGTGGTGGGCCTGAGCCTGTTCATCTATGTGGCTTTGGTTCGCTTCAACCTGTCGCTGGCCGAGATCGTCGTCCTGCTCCTGGTCTTCATGCGCATCGCGCCGCGCTTCATGGACATGCAGACGCAAGCCCAGCAAGTGCTGATCAACCTGCCCGCCTTTACGGCAATGCGCAGCCTGCAGGCACGTTTCGATGCCGACCGCGAACCAGGCCATACCGAGTTCGCCGACGCCGGGACA
Source organism: Mesorhizobium sp. M7A.F.Ca.MR.148.00.0.0 (assembly GCF_003997735.1). Taxonomy (NCBI): domain Bacteria; kingdom Pseudomonadati; phylum Pseudomonadota; class Alphaproteobacteria; order Hyphomicrobiales; family Phyllobacteriaceae; genus Mesorhizobium; species Mesorhizobium sp. M7A.F.Ca.MR.148.00.0.0. The sequence continues at coordinate 51,476 of NZ_RZTB01000009.1, forward strand.
CTCTCCCTCAATACGGGATTGAATATTCGCGGTGTCTCCTTCGCCTATGGAGATGCTGGCGACAAGGTGGTGGTGAGCGGCATCACCTTCGGCCTGCCGGCCGGCAAGGTCACCGCCCTGATCGGCCCGTCCGGATCGGGCAAGAGCACGATCGCCGATATGCTGCTTGGCCTGCTGGAGCCCACCACCGGCATGATGCTTGTCGACGGCGTCGAGATCGATGCCAGCAATCGCCGTCGCTGGCGCGACCAAGTGGCCTATGTGCCGCAGGACGTGTTCCTCCTGCACGACACGATCGCGGCGAACCTGCGCCTTGCCGCGCCACGGGCCAGCGATGGCGACCTGTGGGCCGCGCTGCATCAGGCGCACGCCGGCGAGTTTGTCGAACGGCTCGACCTCAGGCTCGAGACGGTGGTCGGCGATCGCGGCGTGCGGCTCTCGGGCGGCGAACGCCAGCGCATCGCGCTCGCGCGCGCGCTGCTGCGCAAGCCGTCACTGCTCATCCTGGACGAGGCGACCAGCGCGCTCGACTGGCAGAACCAGTCGCTGATCGCCAGGTCGATCGACGGATTGCGCGGCACGATGACGATCCTGACCATCGCGCACCGGCCGTCGATGATTGCCTTCGCCGACTGGGTGGTGGCGATGGAAAACGGCCATATCGTCGAGGTCGGCCAATATCAGCGGCTGAAGGAAAAAACCGGCAGCCGGTTGTCGAGGATGCTGTCGGGGGAACAGTCAGAGGGCGAACCCGCCGATGTCGCGTGAGCCGGCGACCAAGTCGCGCCGAAACGGATTCACGCGGCGCCTAGTCTCTTGTTTCGAAGCATGCCTACAAACCGGGGGCAGGTTTGAGCAATCTGCATCAATGCAGGCCGCGCCTGGCACCGCCCAGCTTCTCGCTTTCGGCGACCTCTGGTGCGTTCAGTTTGCGCTCGGCGTCACGGGCTATGTCGGCAGGCGTCGGCGCGCTCCTGGCGATCATGGTGTAGATGAGCACGAAATAGCCGGCCTGAATGATCACGGCGCAGATGATGACGCGCACCAATATCGTGCCTATCGACGCTCCGCCCAGCCAGGACCAGCCGACGACGATCGCCAGAGCGAAAATCATCCCGAGGATGAATTTTGGAAGTGCCATACCCAACAGCCCATAAACCGGCTCGGGTATTATCACGATTGCCCCACCCGAGCGCCGTCCCTTGTCATGTGGGCTTGTTAAGGTCGCCCACTCTCGACCGGTTGCTTCCGGCCTTTTCCACCTGTCGTCACCGTGACAGGTATAATTTGCAATTCTATTAAGGCGAGCAATAGGCGGCAAGGGCAACTTCGGATATTTTTGATCGAGCTTTTGCGATCGACTCTGCCATGCTGCAATGCACGCAACGGGAGCTAAGCCGATCTCCTCTCCTCGGCATTTTCCAGTAAGATAGACAATATTAAGTAGTATTTTATACGGTTTTCACCAAGCATCAGGGCATGATAAAGCACTAATTTTCAGCTTGCCTTGGCAAATAGGTAGGTCCGCCTAAAAACCGCCCCACAAAAGCCTCTATTTTTTCGGCCGTGCCCATTTATTGTCACAAATGTGCTAAATACGCCGAAATTTGTGCATGACAAGCTTATTATTTAGTCAATTCATGACGTGACTATTTCAATGGGGTGGTAAATTGTGTGTTGCGCTGCAACATTTTTTTGGTATCGTGCGCTGAACCATTCGTTCAACGCATGGAGTTTACGGCATGAGGGACGTTGCCAAGTCGGCCACGGCGAGCTTTTCGCAGGCTGACATCGATTTTCCGCCACCGATCGGCGGCTTGCTCAAACGCAGCTTCGATATCGCCGGTTCACTGATTGGACTGATCGCACTCAGCCCGCTGTTTGTCATGATAGCGCTGCTGGTCAAGTTTTCCGACGGCGGCTCGATTTTCTACGGTCACAGGCGAATTGGACGCGGCGGGCGGATTTTTCCTTGCCTGAAGTTCCGCACCATGGTTCCGGACGGCGACAGGGTATTGGCAACCTATCTCGCCACCAACCCGGACGCCAACGCGGAATGGATCGCCACCCGCAAGCTGAAGAACGATCCGCGCGTTACCCGTGTCGGAGCTGTGCTGAGGAAACTCAGCCTCGACGAGCTGCCGCAGATCATCAACATCCTGCAGGGCGACATGAGCCTTGTCGGCCCTCGTCCGGTCGTGCGCGACGAGCTGGAGATCTATGGCACGTCCGCCGTCTATTACCTGAAATCCCGCCCGGGCCTGACCGGCCTGTGGCAAGTCAGCGGCCGCAACGATGTGTCCTATGACAGCCGCGTCGCCTTCGATCGCCACTATGTCGAGAACTGGTCGCTGTTCGAGGACGTTCGCATCATCATCAAGACCGTCCCGGCCGTCTGGATGTCGCGTGGTTCTTACTGACCGGCCGGTGGCCAATGCCAGACATTGGCATCGGCCATTCGACGCAAGCTCATCGGGCGATGGGGCTATAGCGGATCGGAACGTTGAGTTGAAAACAGATTTGTTCGAAGCCTTTCGCAGCGGCCCGGATTCCGGCCGGCTGCGGCGGGCGCGTTTGCTGGCCACATGCCTTGCCATGGCGCTCGTCGTCCCGCACATCGCCGCCGCCGGCGACTATCGCCTCGGCTCGCAAGACAAGCTCACCATCCGCGTCGCCGAATGGCAGACAGTCGAAGGCACATTTCGTGATTGGTCGGCGGTGAATGGCGAGTACACGGTCGGTCCATCCGGTACGCTGTCGGTGCCGTTCGCCGGCGAGTTGCCGGCATCCGGCAAGACCACGTCCGAAATCGCAGCAGCGATCGGCGAGGCTCTGCAGAAAAAGCTCGCTTTGTCGGACAGACCGGAAGCCTCGGTCGAAATGGCGCAGTTCAGGCCATTCTACATTTCGGGCGAAGTCCAGAACCCAGGCCAATTTCCTTATGTCCCGGACCTGACGGTGTTGAAGGCAATCAGCGTCGCCGGCGGCATCAGGCGCAACGCCGACTACGGCCCCCAGCTCGGCAAGGACCTGGTCACCGCCAAGGGCATGTTCGACATCTCCGACGACCAGCGCATTCGACTGATCGTCAGGCGCGCCCGCATCGATGCGGATATGGCCGGCAAAGCGAGTTTCGACGTGCCGAAGGAGGTCGAGGGCGATCCGAGACTGCCGGCCATCGTGGCGGACGAGATGACGATTCTGACGGCCGACCAAAAGGCGCTGAAGCTGAAACTCGAGGCGCTCGACGACCTGAAGGGGGTTTTGGAATCTGAAATCGAGTCGCTGCAGAAGAAGATCGTCAATCAGCAGCAGCAGGTCGACTTGGCGCAGCAGCAACTCGCCAGCATCGGTCCGCTGGCGCAAAAAGGCCTGATCGCCAATGCCCGACTGCTGGATTCGCGCCAGTCCGTGGCCGACCTGCAGGGCAAGATCCTGGACTACGAAACCGCCATCCTCACCGCCAAGCAGGCGATCAGCAAGGCGAAGCAGGATGCTATCGATGCCCAGAACACCTTGAGTTCAAGTCTCGCCACTGACCGGCAGCAGACCGAGGCCGACCTGAACGAGGCCGCGTTGAAGGTGAACATGCAGAAAGGCCTGATAGCCCAGGCCAGCGATCCCGCGATGGCGGCCGCTATGACAAATGATCAGCAGCCGACCCTGCTCTATTCACTGGTGCGCAATGTCGACGGCAAGACCACCGAAATAGCCGCCAAGGAAGAAACCCCGGTGCTGCCTGGCGATGTGATCAAGATCAAGCTGGCGCCGCTGGCCAGCCAATAGACCGACTTCCAACACGATCCAGTGTTTCGAGCCAGAGCCTCACCCGACAAATCGGGACGAGGCTCTGGCTCAGTTGTTTGAACATCTCCCTGCGGAAACCATAATAGCCGTCTCGGGATCGAGGCTTCCCGTCCGAGCACATGCTTGCTCAAAAAAGGAAGGCCGCTCCCTTCAGCCCGCGAGATGATAGTTTATGAGGGACCGGCGCCCGCCGGATGGCCGGCATACCGAGGCCAGTCAGTCTCGCCCCCGGCCGCGTCAGCCGGCTCCAGAGCCGGTGACCGCCGCCTGCGGGTAACGGGCAGCCGCGCCAGCTTGAAGAAGCTGAAATACATCAGGAAAGAACCCATGATGTAGGGGTTGAGTATCTCGACCTCGACGAAGGAGCGGATCAGCAGCAGCACCATCACGCCGAAAAGGATCACCGAGTCCGCCTGCCATGCCTTGAAGATAACCGCCGAGACGTGGCCGTAGAGCGTGCGCAGCATGATCAGCGACACCAGCGTCGCTCCGACGAAGCCGAGTTCGACGAGGGCCTCGATATAGGTGTTGTGGAAGTGGAAGCCGGTGCGGGTGGTGATGTAGAATTCGTTCCACAGCCGCTCGGCTTCAGCGAAGCCCTGCACCCAATAGGCGGCATAGCCGACGCCGAGAATCGGCGATTTCTGGACCGTGTTCCAGCCTTGCTCCCACAGATAGGTTCGCCCGGTGAGCGTCGAATCCTTGCCGAAGAGGCCGAGGACGAAGTCCATCAGCCCGAGATTCAAGGCGACGAAGGCCGTCACGACCAGCAGGCCGGCGCCGATCAGGAAGATGACCCGGCGATAGCGGCGTGACAGAAGTTTGCTCATCGCAAGAAGCGCCACCAGCGCCAGCACCGCGGGTATCGACGCCATCGAGGTGGCGGAATGCGAAGCGACCAGCACATAGGCCGACAGCAGCACGACGGGCACCGCCAGGATGAAGCTGAGCCGGCCGCGCCTGTAGAAGGCAAGGAAGACAACGCAGAAATAGATGCCGAGCGAGCCGACAAAGCCGATCTGATTCTTGGAGGCGAAGGCGCCGACGAAGTTCACGGTGCCGTCGAGGACATCCTCGGAATAGTTCCCGACCTTCAGCGAATAGAGAAGGACGACGAATATTCCGATCAGCGCCCCTATGGTCAGCGTGCGCACGCTGACGATGCGCGCAGCTACGTAGGCGCAAGCAATATGGGAAAAATACTGGACCGACGTCCTTGCGGTGACGCCGGGAGCCTGTGACCAGAAAACCGAGAAGCAGATATAGGCCGCAAACAGCAGCGGCAGCCAGGCGCTGGACAGATGCCGCAGAAACCGCCGGTAGTCGACCAGGATGAGCGGAAGCCAGACCGCATAATAGGCCAGGATCAAGATTTGGCCGAAGATGACCGAATAAGAAAACGCCCAGATCGAAACGGCTACGGCAAAGGCGCCATAGACCGAATTCTTCTCGGGATCGATAAGCAGGGACTTTGGAATCTTCATCTCAGGGTTCCGCCCAGGGCCGGCAAGCCATGAGCCGGCCGGAATCTTCGCAAATATGGGCGTGCAATAAACGGCGTCTCCATTGTGCAGTGCAATATAACCTATTGCGCCCGGCGCTCAATGGCAAATCCGGTCACCTTGTCTTACAGCGAGGCATCTGCGGAGAGATCAGCCGCTACCAAAGCGCTCCGCCGGTGATCTGGATGTTCTCCATGGTTATGCCCTTGGCAAGATCCGAGCACAGGAAGACCGCCAGACCGGCAATCTCCTGCGGCTGCAGCATGCGCTGCTGTGGGTTGCCCCTGGCGATCTCGGCCATCGCTTCCTCAGCGGTGCGCCCCTTGCCTTCGCGCTCGACGACCTGCGCCACATTGCGGCGCATCAGTTCGGTCTCGACCCAGGTCGGGCTGATCATGACGCAGGTGACGCCATGCGCTGCCCCCTCCAGCGCCACGCAGCGTGTGAGGCCGAGAAGCCCCGCTTTGGACGCGCAGTAGGCTGGGTTGTCCTTCCAGCCGACCGAGGCGGCGGTTGAGCCGATGTTGACGATGCGGCCCCAGCCGCGTTCGATCATGCCCGGCAGTACCGCACGCGTGACGCGGAAGGCGCCGGTCAGGTTGGTGTCGACAATCTTTTCCCACAACGCATCGGAATGGCCGCAGACCGGCTGCTCCGCGGTCGTCCCAGCGGCATTGACCAGGATATCGGCGGGGCCGATGGCCGCCTCGGCGTCAGTTGCGAACCGATTGGCGACGTCGCTGTCGCGAACGTCAAGGTGTGCGGCGTGAACCCTCGTTCCGTGGACGGCAAGAGCCGCACGCACGCGCTCGATCTCGTCCGCGCCGGGATAATAGGCGGCATCGGACCTGTCGGCGCCGGCCGGCGCGATGTAGGAGCCGACGGCGACATTGGCGCCGGCTTCAGCCAAAGCCGTGGCAATGGCGAAGCCCATGCCCGAGAACCCACCGGTAACGATGGCGCTTCGGCCGGAAAGGTTGTTCATGGCGCACGATCTCCGCTTCGTTCCGGGCAGGCAATCAGGCCTGACCGGATTTGGCAATCACACCGGCGCAGCCTCCATCGCCAGCGTTTCATGTTTGCTGGAGCGGTTTGCCTAGCCATTCGCGATAGAAGCCTTCGAGGTCGGGCTCGAAATCGTGGACGATGGGATAGCCAGGTGCCGCCGCTTCCACTTCGTGCAGCGTGCCGCATTGCGGACAGATGAATTCGCGGATCTCCATCCATTCGGGATCGGGGAGATCGCTGTTGGGATAGATTTCGCGCAAAGCCCCCTCGGTGTTGCGGACGTTGATCGCAGCCTTCAGCTTCCAGTTCTTGCGATAGTCGCCGAAGGAGTGGCCGCATTCGCAGCGGGTAATGCGCTCATCGCCGCTCTGGCAGATGAACAGATGGTCCGAGACCGGCAGCAGGATCGGATCTTTCCAGGCGACACGATCCTGATAGACGGCAACCATCTTGAAGAAACGGTCATCGTCCTTGTAGGCACTCATGATCCGCCTTGTCTGTGGCCAGGGCAGCTTGCCTGCGGCCAGATCGCCCAGGACTTCCTTGCTATACGAGGTCATGGCTTTGCTCCCGGCATGAAGATCGATCTGGCATCGACGTTCCAGAACTCGCTGAATTCGCTGGTGAAGCGCGGCGACAGCTTGATCGCGCTGGCGTACATTTTCTTCACCTCGGGGGCGAAATCGGCCTTTTCGACACGACCACGCTCCTTGGCGATCCAATCCACCACAGGGACCGCCTTGGCCAGACGCTCCTTGCGCATGGCGGCGCGGCGCTCGACCGTGGCGTCGATATCGGCGATGGGATAGCCGTCTTCATCGTCCTTCAGCACAATGCCGAAAACCTGGTCCGCCGCTTGCCGGGTGAGAAAGCCGTTCTCGACATCCCAGGCGGTCTTGATCGGATCGCGCTCCAGTACGTCGCCGTAACCACCGCCGCCATTGTAGGAATGGCTGAAGATGTCGCCGGATTTGTGCGGCGCGGTGATGTAGGGGCCCTCGACCACGACATGGTCGCCACCAATGTTCCGCTCGTAGTCGGAGACATGCGGATCGATGCCGGGCGCATGCGCCAGCGGTTCGCCTTTTGCCGCAAGTTCGTGAATGTCTGAGTTGCGCACGGCGCGATGCTTCTGGCAGGTCGGCGCCGGATAACCGCCGCACATGCCGCCATTGTCGAACACGCGCGAAGAATGTTCGGAGGTGTGGAGCCGCAGATGCGACGTCTTGTTGATCAGCCAGGTCGAGACGAAGGAACAGCCGCCGCGATATTTGCCGGCACCGCCGGAGTTGGGCACGATCGAGCGGCCGATATAGACCATCGGCATCGACTGTTCCCAGACCTCGATGTTGCCCATGTCGGATTCCGGGTTCCAGCCGACATAGGCGGTGTCGAGACCATCCTTGATGGCGAGCGCGCCGGAGCCGGCGGCGGCGCATTCAAAATGGGCCATGCCGAACGGCGTGCCGTACTGGCTCTCGCCACCCATTTCGATCATCGGGCTGTTGACCTGACCGACGAAGGCCTCCTCGACGAAGCCGCGCGCGACAAAACTGCGCGACAAAAGCCGCTGGAAGACGCCATATGCTGGCAGCAGCAAAGCCCATGAGGTGGCGGTCGCAACCATCTCGTTGTCGGGGTTGGTCCAGGTGCCGTGCGGCAGTTTCAGTTCGGTCGCCATCCAGGCCCCGTCATTGACCAGACCTTCAAAATTCATGTGCTGGGTCAAGGTGACGAACATGCCGCCATCCATGCCGGCCGGCGTGCAGTTCATCGAATGGTAGCCCCAGGGCTGCGTGCCCTCGAAGTCCATGGTGATCTTGCCGTCGGTGGTGATCTCCATCTCGATCGGGATGTTGTAGAGCCAGTCCGGATCGCCGAGCAGCTGGAAGCCGGGTTTGCCTGCGGTGACGTGGCCGTAAAAAGTATGGCCGCGATAGATTCCGGGGACGGTGAGCTGGCGGGTGCGGGCGAGCTGGGCGCGACGGCCCTCCTCGATGAACTCCTTCGACACCTTCATCCAGTAGTCGAGGCCGATCTCGGAGATGAGCTGCTTGACGCTTTCGCGCATATCGATGCAGGAGGCGACCTTGGCCTTCTCGTCCAGCACCCAGTAGATCGGCATGCGCAGATTGCGTTCGCAGCGGATAACGTAGTCGCGGCGGATCTCGTCGTTCTCGCCGATCTTCTCGGCGCAGACGAACAGACCCTCGGTGAAGCGCTCCTGCGCGAGACACACATCACCGCCTGGGGTAATGCCGCCGGCCTCCAGCTCGTGGCAGACGGCGCCGGCCCAGCCGACAAGCGTGCCTTCATGAAAGATAGGCACCACGTCCATCACGTCGGGCACCTGCACGGTGCCTATGAAGGCGTCGTTGTTGGCGAAGATGTCGCCTTCGCGGATGCGCGGGTTGTCCTCGTAGCCGTTTTTGATCATCCATTTGATGAAGCGGCTCATCGTATGGACATGCACCATGATGCCGTTGGAGAGAGCGATGGCGTCGCCCTCGGGCGTGTAGATGGCGACCACCATTTCGCCGACCTCGCGCACGCCGGGCGAGGCCGAGATGCGGCGGGCCATTTCGCGCGCCGAGACGCAATAGGCGCGCAGCTTGGTGTGCAGAGTCTCGAATTTCAGCGGATCCTGGTTGCGCAGCGTGAGTTCCGTGATGCCGTCATAGCAGCCGGTCTCCTCCATCAGCCGCTCGGAATCGAGCAGTCTTTCGCGAAGGCGCAGGGCCGAGGCAGGTTTGTCCAACATGGCGGTCGCCCTCTCAAGCGTGGGTGTAGTGCAGCAGCGTCCATTCATCGACATGGACACGGTCCTGCGGATGAACGACGAGCGTGGTGGCGGGATGTTCGATGATGGCCGGGCCGATGACTTCATGGCCGGGCTGAAGCAGATCCATCTCGTAGAGATTGGCCTTGTGCCAGCGCCCCCCGATATAGGCCTCGCGCACGCCCTTGTGGGCGACTGCCGGATCAGACTTGCCGAGCGGCCGCTTGAGCAGCACCGGCTTGACCTTGTCTGCGGTGGCGATCAGCCCGAGTTCGGTGATGGTGAAGCCGGCTTCGCCATAGCGCGACACGCGATGGTTGACCTTGGCATAGACCGCCTCGAACTCGTCGATAACCCTGCGCATGTCGTCGGCCGAACCGACCTCGGCCAGCGGCGCCATGACCTCGACGTCCTCGAGCTGGCCGGTGTAGCGCATCATCAGGAACGGCACGGTCCTGATCTTCTCCCTGGTATGGCCGTCGGCGATCATTTCGTCGACGGCGGCCCTGGTCAGGTCGTTCCAGACCGTCGTGACCTTGGCGCCGAAGGCGGCCAGCGTAGCCTCGTCGGCGCGTGACGGGATGTCGTGCTGGGTGGAGACGGAATGACGCCGCATGAAATCGGCCGTGGTGCAGCCGAAGGCGGAGAAGGCGGCCGCGAACTGGAAGGTGATGATGTCCTTGAAGCCGATGCCCCTGGAGCAGCCGGCCAGATGCAAAGGTCCCGAGCCGCCATAGGACAGCAGCGTGAATTCGGAGGGATGGATGCCTTGCCCGGAAATGACCCGGCGCAGCGCGTTGTTGGCATCGGACTCCAGCATGTCGATCATGCCTTCCGCGGCTTCCTCGACACCAACGCCGAGCACGCTGGAGCACTTTTCCTCGAAGGCGCGGCGCGCCTTTTCGACCTGCAGCACGACCTTGCCGCCTAGGAAATAGTGTGGGTTGAGGCGGCCGAGGATGGCGTCGCAATCGGCGATGGTCGGCTCGGTGCCACCGCGATCGAAGCAGATCGGACCGGGATCCGAGCCGGCGCTTTCCGGCCCAAGCGAGACCTTCTTGGTCAGGGGATCGACCTTGAGGATCATGCCGGCGCCGGCGCCGATCGTGTCGAGATGCAGCGTCGGCACGTTGAGCTTGAAACGGTCCATCAGCGGCTCGTTCTCGATCCGCGTCTGGCCGCGTGTGATGACGCCCATGTCGAAGGAGGTACCGCCCATGTCCGAGCAGATCAGCGAGTCGTTCCCGATCAGCTTGCCGACATAGGCAGCGCCCAGAATGCCGCCGATCGGGCCGGAGATCATGGTTTCATGCAGGCGCGGGTGGTTGATCGAGGTCAGGCCGCCGAAGGAGAGCAGCGTCTGCACGCCATACTTGAAGCCGTATTTCTTCGAGACGTCCTCTATACCCCTAAGCTGCTTGCGGCCGCGCGAGGTGGCGTAGGCCTCGATCAGCACCGAATTCAGCCGCGACTGCTCGCGGATGACCGGGCGGACCTCATGGCTGGTGTAGACGATGATGTCGGCGCCGGCCTTGTCGACCTCCGCGCGGCAGATCTCGGCGATGCGCTTCTCGTGCACCGGATTGACATGCGAGAAGATGGTCATGATGCAGATCGCCTCGACCTTGTCGGCGATCAATTTTTTCGCGGCGATGGAGACCTCGTGTTCGTAGAGCGGCAGCACGATGTCGCCGAACTGGTCGATGCGCTCGGTGACGCCATGCGTGCGGCGGCGCGGCACCAGCGGATCTGGATGGTGATGGGTGACGGCATGCAGCCGGTCGGCATAGGAATAGTCGGCCCAGGCCTGCAGTCCCCGGCCCATCAGGATCATGTCCTCGAGGCCCTTGGTGGTGATCAGGCCGAGCCGGCGGCCGGTGCGCGACAACAGTGTGTTGAGCATGCCGGTGCCGGAATAGAGCACGACGTTGACGCCGGAAAACAATGATTCCAGCGAGATGCCCCAGGCATCCGCCGCGTCCTCGGCAGACGCGAGAAAACCTTCGGCTTCGTTCTTCGGCGTGGTCGCCGACTTGCCGATCTTGAAGTGGCCGTCCTGATCGACAAGGATCGTGTCGGTCATGGTGCCGCCGGCGTCGATACCGATGACGATTGGATTGCCGACGATGGGGCCGGTGAGATTGGGTTGGGTCACGGTCGCCTCGGGATCTGGTCTAGGTTGACGCAAGGCTAGATTCGATGGGCGGCTTCGCGCCATATGCCTAAAGACATAATGACGGCTGAGCTGACATCGCCGAAAAAAGGGCATGCGCATGGGGACCATCTGGGCGCCGCTCGCCAAAGCGATCGCCGCCACCGGCACGGACAGGCATGTCGACTGCCTGATCGACCTGATCGGCGCGGATATCGAGCACGACCTCGTCACGGTGACGCGCTATTCGACGACGCAGACACCCGAATTCATCAAGCACCGACGCTTCTCGGACGAAATGGTCCGGCGCTATCTCGACAATTACTATGTCTTCGACCCGTTCTATGCGTCGTGGCGACGCGAGCGAAGGCTGGGCATCATGCCGCTGAAACGGCTTGCCAACGATGAGGCCAAGCGCGGCCAGTACATAGCCGGCTTCCTGGCGCAGTCGGAGATCTGCGACGAGGTCGGCATCATGCTGGCGGACGGCGGCGACTGGTGCCTCGGCATCTTCCTCGACCGCTCGACCACGCCATTCAAGGACAGCGAGATCGCCCTGCTGGATGAACGGCTGCCGGTGTTCGAGGCGCTGCATGCGCTCGACATCAAGGCGCGCGGAACGGAATTCTCCCGCACGTCAGCGCCGACAGGCCCCGGCGCCTCGCCCCGGCGGGAACCGACCATTCCAGCCAGCCTGTGGCCGGAGCTGTCACTACGCGAGCGGGAATTGGTCCAACTGATCCTCGCCGGTCACCCGACGGCCAACATCGCCGAACGCCTCGTTATCACCGTCGGCACGGTCAAGAACCATCGCCGGCGCATCTACGAGAAGCTCGACATCACCACGGAGCGTGAATTGTTTTTGCAGTTCTTCCAGCATCGGGTCGACCGATAGCCGGGGTTCGGACAGCTAGCGGGTTACGCTTTTCCCGTTGCAGGTTAGAGCTCATCCTCCCAATTGGCGCCGCCATAGAACACACGGAAGATCACCACTTGGTCGGATTCCACTGTAAAGGTCACCGTTACACGGCGCTCGAAACCGACAACCCGAAGCCCTGGCCGCAGATCGTCACGGCGTGTTCCGCGCTCCGAGGCGTAGTCGAGACCCTGGCAGTAGGCTTCGATACGCTCGATATAGCGTATGGCCGTGACGTTGCCGGCGGCGATCTCGATGGTGTCGTATATCCATCTTAAGTCCGCTAAGGCTTCCCGCAACAGAACAATATGCCGGCGCTTCACACATCCCTCTTAAAGCGGGCGGCGTGGTGAGCGCGGATGTCGTCAAAAGCCTGGTTGGCTGGGATAACTCGGGAAGGATCCGCCTTCCACCTGTCATAGGTCGGCACAACCTCCTCGCGGAGCCAGCGCTCTACGGCCGCGTCGCGCTCTTGCAGGGCGCGAAGGCCGGCGCGGATCACTTCACTGCTGGTCGCGTAGGTTCCTGATTCAACGAGACGGTCGATGAAAGCAGCCTGCTCTGTTGGCAGGCTGAAGGTGCGCTTTTCGGTGGCAGCCATGATTTTTCCTATAATGTCGGTGTGATTATATCATACCAATATCCAATACGTTAGAAAACCTGTCGGCCGAAGAAACCGACATCGGCGCTGCTAGCAGTCTGAAAATTCCTCTTGCGGAACCGCGCCGTCCCGGCTTAGTCTTTGCCTTCTCGCAAAAATGAAATTTAATTCCATTTGCCTGCAACCTTCTAGCCAGCATCGTGCCCCAGGAAAAATGAACGGCCCAATCGACTGAGAAAATATTTGATATATCATCTACCAGAACGGAAATAGCTGACATGGTCCAGCAGACATCGATCCAGCCATCGGCGCCCTGGTTGCGGCTAGATGTCGATGATTCGGACTGGACCGACGCCGAGGTGTCGAGCCTGGTGCGCTGGTATCACCAGATGCTGCTCATCCGCCGTTTCGAGGAAAAAGTGCTCGATCTCGCCAATGCCGGGCTGGTGCATGGTCCGGCCCACGCCAGCATCGGCCAGGAGGCCACGGCGGTCGGCGCCATGTCCGTGCTCGGCACCGGCGACCGCATCAACGGCACCCACCGTGCCCATCACCAGGTGCTGGCCAAGCTTGTCAACGCGCAGACGCCCGGCGGATTCGACCCGCTGCATGATGCTTTCAACCCAGGCATGCAGGGATCGGTTCGCGGCCTGATGGCCGAGATCATGGGCCTCAAGTCAGGCTATTGCGGCGGCCGTGGCGGCTCGATGCATATGCGCGACGATGCCTCCGGCATCCCAGGCACCAGCGCCATTATCGGCGGCAACCTGCCGCACGCGGCGGGCTATGCGCTCGCCGACAAACTGCTCGGCACCGGCAACATCTCGGTCGCCTTCTTCGGCGACGGCACGATGATGGCGGGACCGGCCTACGAGGCGATGAACATCGCCGCGCTCTACCGGCTGCCGGTGATCTTTTTCGCCGAAAACAATCTCTATGCCGTCTCCACGCACATCAACGAGCAGACGCGCGAGACGCGGCTGGCCTCGCGCGGACCTATGCTCGGCTTTCGTGGCATCGAATGCGACGGCATGGATGTGGTGGCAGTCCACCATGCCATGCGCGAGGCGCGCCGGACGATTGAGGAAGACGGCGGCCCGGTGCTGGTCGAGGCGCTCTGCTATCGGTTTCTACACCAGAGCGGCGCCCGCCCGGGCAGCGAATTCGGCTACCGCACGCGCGCCGAGGAAGACGTCTGGAAAGCGCGCGACCCGCTTGCGACGATGGCGGCTCGCCTGAAGACGATGGGCATCCTGAACGCTTCGGACCTCGGTACACTCGACCAGCGCGTCATGGAGGTGGTCAACACCGCTGCCGATTCCCTGACCGAGATGAGCGGCAACGCGCTGCGCATTCCTGATCATCTGTGGCCGGACCCAAGCGACGTCGACAACCAGATCCGCGGCGATCTTTCCGAACTGAAGGGCGAGCGCTTCCTCGAGATCGAGGACGCGCCGGCCGACACCAGGCCGGTCAAGTTCATGGTTGCCGCGTCCGAGGTGATTGCGCGCGCCATGGAGCAGGACGCGCGCATCATCATCATGGGCGAGGATGTGCACCGGCTGCGCGGCGGCGTTTCGGGCGCCACAAAGGGCGCGCTGGAGCGCTGGCCGGAGCGTGTGCTGGCGATGCCCATCGCCGAGAATGGTTTTGTCGGGGTGGCGCTGGGTGCAGCGCTTTGCGGCTTGCGGCCGATCGTCGAGATCATGTTCGGCGACTTCTGCCTGGTTGCCGCCGACCAGCTGTTCAACGCGGTCAGCAAGGTGCGCCACATGTTCGGCGGCGGCTTTCCGGTGCCAATCGTGGTCAGGGTGCGCGTCTCGCCGCACACCGGCTACGGCTCGCAGCATTCGGGCGATCCGTCCGGCCTGTTCGCCCTGTTTCCCGGCTGGCGCATCGTCGCGCCGACGACGCCCTTCGACTATATCGGCCTGATGAATTCAGCGCTGAAATGCGACGATCCGGTCGTCGTCATCGAGCATGTCGAGCTGTTCCCGAGCGAAGGCCCTGTGCCTGCGGACGACCGCGACTATTGCGTGCGGCTCGGCAAGGCGAAGATCGTCAGGCCGGGCAGCGCCTGCACACTGCTCACCAGCGCCAGCATGGTTGCCGTCGCCAGCCAGGTGGTCGAGGAGACCGGCGCCGATGCCGAGATCATCGACCTGCGCAGCCTCGACCCGACCGGGCTCGACTGGCCGCTGGTGGAGGCCTCGATCCGCAAGACCAACCGGGTAGCCGTCATCGAACAGGTGCAGCGTGGGCTATCGCTTGGCGGACGACTGACACAGGAGATTCAGGATCGCGTGTTCGATTATCTCGATCACGAGATCCTGCATGTGACGGGAAGCCTCTCGGCTCCCGTCGTAGCGGCCCCGCTCAACCGCGCCGCACTGGGCGGCGCTGAAAAGCTCAAGGCCGCGCTTCAATCCCTCACTGCCGTGGGTGGATAGAGCGAACGCATTGCCACAAAGATCCGACAAGAAAATGGGAGAACTGACATGAGCATCCTACAGAGAAACAAGACCAGGGCGAAGATGCTGGCAGCCGTGCTGCTGGCCACCAGCGCCTTCTGGGCGCCGGCCACGTTCGCGCAGGACAGCAAGCCGCTGGTCATTGCGCGCAACATCGACCTCAACTCGCTCGATCCGCACCGCGCCTTCTGCGACACCTGCCAGATCTACAATTCCAGCGTCTATGAATCGCTGCTGACGCTGGACAAGGACAACAAGCTGATCCCGCTGCTCGCCTCGAAGTGGGAAGGCAATGCCGACCAGAGCAGCTTCACCTTCACGCTCGACCCGGCCGCCAAATTCTCGGACGGTTCGCCGGTCGAAGCCAAGGACGTGAAATGGTCCTGGGAGAGGCTGAAGAACCTCAAGGGCAGCGCCTCGTTCCTGATGGACAATGTCGCCTCGATCGAGACCCCGGACGCGCATACGGTGGTCGTCAAGATGGTCGCGCCGAGCTCCGAATTCCTCAACATCGCGGCGGCGCCCTACGCAGCGGTCGTCAACAGCAAGGTTGCTTCCGAAGCCGGCGCCAAGGCCGATGCGGACGCTTCGACGACAGACAATGCCGAGGCCTGGTTTCTGGCGCATTCGGCCGGCAGCGCACCGTTCGTGCTGAAATCCTATGAGCCCAATTCGGAACTGCGGCTGGCACGCAACGACAAATACTGGCGCACGGCGCCGGCGCTGAGCGAAGTCGTCATCCGCCAGACCAAGGATGCGGTGGCCCAGGCACAGATGCTGCAGAGCGGCACCGCCGACATCGCCATGCAGATCGACCCGGACACGGCCAAGACGATGACCGGCAGCGACGTGAAAATCGAGACCGTGCCGTCCTACAATTTCATCTATGTGGCGCTGTCGCCCGGCGCCAAGGCCAACAAGGTTCCGCTGACGCCCGAAGTGCGCGAGGCCATTTCGCTCGGTCTCGACCGTCCGAGCATCCTGGACTTCACCATCGGCTCCGAGGGCCAGTTGATCAGCGCACCGATCCCGCTCGGCTTCCCCGGCGGTTCGGGCTTCGAGGCGCAACCCTATGACGTCGCCAAGGCAAAGGAACTTCTGGCCAAGGCCGGCCATGCCGACGGCTTCGAGATGGAAGCGGCGTTTCCCGGCATGAACGTCTATGGCGTCGATCTGTCGCTGTTGATGCAGAAGGTTCAGCAGGATTTGGCCAAGATCAACATCAAGCTCGACCTGCAGCCGATCCCCTTCGCCAACTGGCGCGAACGCGTCAATGGCGACGGCATCCCGATGACGGCGGTGTTCTACGCGCCGGACTATTACGGCACGTCTCAATACGTCGATTATTTCGCCATGACCAAGGGCAGCCCGTGGGCGCGCCGCGCCGGCGCGGAGCGCGACCCGTCGGTGCTCAATCCGAAGGAAGCGGATATCTACAAGGCAGCCCTTGCGGCAAGCGGCGACGAGGCCGCCAAGCTGTGGCATCAGGCCGGCGAGGAGATGATCAAGGACAGGATCATCCTGCCGTTGATCAGCCCGAACCTGATCCTGGCCTACAAATCGGACGTCAAGGGCGTGCGTTACAGCGCCTGCTGCAACCTCCCGCTGGCGGAACTCAGCCACTGAGCGAAAAGATGCGGGAGGCGGCCAGCCGCCTCTCGCTTCCTCATCCTGGACGGTCAGCAAATCCTGTTCTTCCAGCATTAAGATCAATATATGATATATCAATACGCGGAGAACTCGCTATGACTTCCCTGATCAACTCCAAAGACCAGTTGCTGCGCGAGCGCGCGGCCTCGGTCATTCCGGGCGGCATGTGGGGGCACATGGCGACGCGCTATCTCGGCTCCGCCTATCCGCAATTCTTCGAGCGCGCCGACGGCTGCCGGGTCTGGGATGTCGATGGCCGCGAGTACATCGACCTGATGTGCAGTTGGGGCCCCAATATCCTCGGCCACCATCATCAGGCGGTCGAGGCAGCGGCCGAGCGGCAGCGTCGTCTGGGCGATGCGATGAACGGCCCTGGCGAGGTGTTGGTCGAGCTGGCCGAACTGCTGGTCAAGACCGTCGCGCATGCCGACTGGGCGATGCTGCAGAAGAACGGCACCGACGCCACCACGGCCTGTGTGACGATCGCACGCGCCGGCACTGGCCGGCGCAAGGTGCTGGTCGCGCGCGGCTCCTATCACGGCGCCGTGCCGTGGTGCACGCCTTCGCTCGCCGGCGTCACCGCCGAGGACCGCGCCCATATCGTCCATTTCGACTACAATGATGTTGCCAGCCTCGAGGCAGCCGTCGAGCAGGCCGGCAGCGATCTTGCCGCCGTCGTCGTTACCGCTTTCCGCCACGATATCGCCCGCGACCAGGAACTGCCGACCGCCGCCTTCGCCAGACGGGCGCGCGAGCTCACCACCGCCGCCGACGCGGCGCTGATCGTCGATGATGTCAGGGCCGGCTTCCGCATCGATCTCGCCGGCAGCTGGGAACCGCTCGGCGTACGGCCGGACCTGTCCGCTTTCTCGAAGGCGATCGCCAATGGCTATCCGCTTGCCGCGATCACCGGCACCGACCGGTTTCGCGAAGCCGCGACCAAGGTCTATGTGACGGGGTCGTTCTGGTATGGCGCCGTCGCCATGGCCGCCGCGATCGCCACCATCAACACGCTGCGCGACACCGACGCCATCTCCAGGATGACTGAAGCCGGCGACAGGCTGCGCTCAGGCCTCGATGCCGCAGCGAAGAAGCATGGCCTGTCGCTTCGCCAGACCGGCCCGGTGTCGATGCCGATGGTGCTCTTCGACGGCGATGCCGAATTCAAAAAGGCCGACGCCTTCTGCTCGGCGGCCTTGCGCGAAGGCGCCTATTTCCATCCCCGGCACAACATGTTCCTGAGTGCCGCGCACACGGCAAAAGACATAGATCTCGCCCTGCAGGCTGCCGATGCCGGCATGGCCGCCGCGGCGCAGGTGGCGTGACCGGCACCGATGCGGTCTAGGAGAAAAACACGCTCAGCCGGCGGCCGACACCAGGCGGCCGTTCTGCGCCGCGCGGCGCAGTTCCTCCGGCGTGACCGCACCGTCGTTCAGCCGTTCGAGAACCTTGACCAACAGGCGTCCGCCTTCGATCATGTCCTGCTGAATGCCCTTGCGCACGCCGTTCTCGTCACGCGCCCGCAGCGCGTCGAGAATGTCGAGGTGCCGGTGGCGGCCGTCGTAGGTCGGCCTGGCGTGCGGGTATTGATAGTTCACCAGTGGTCCGTTGCGCAGCCAGATGCCCTCGATGATGGCCAGCAACTCCGGCATTTGCGCCGCCTGGTAGATCGAGTGATGGAATTCCCAATTGTCGCGGACGGCTTCGAACCAATGGCCATTGTCCTCGTTGGCAATCAGTCTGTCATGCACCTCGGCCAGACGGTCGATCTCCCGTGGCTCGATGCGCGTTGTTGCCGCCGCCCCCGCCATGCCTTCGAGATGCAGCCGGATGCTGCGCAGTTCCAGATATTGGGCCAGCGACAGCTGGGCGACGGTGATCGAACGGCCAGCCTCCATCTCCAGACCCTTTTCGCGGACCAGCTGCATCAGCGCCTCGCGCACTGGCGTCTCAGACACCTGAAGGCTGGCGGCAAGGTCGCGGATCTTGAAGCGATGGCCCGGCCAGAAGCGGCCCTCCATCATGGCGCGGCGAAGCTCCTCGTAGACGCGCGTCGTCAGATTGTCGCGCGCGATCGGCGCGATAGAAGCAGTCACATCCGCTCTCCGTTCTTGCAGCGGCGCCGGCGTCGCCTGCGTCGCGTGGGCTGTGTATATGATACCACGAATGGCCTGACCACCGACATGAGACAGGCAACTGCGAGACGGGCAGCCATGGTGCAGACGGACATGAGACGGGGCGCATGACCGCGACGCCTTCACTCCTGTTCGGCGCCATAGCCGACGATCTGACCGGCGGCACCGAGCTGGCGTCGATGCTGGTGGCGCGCGGCATTCCAACGGGATGCACGGTCGGACTGAGTGCGCCGATCCCACCAGGCAATCTTGCCCATGTGATCCTGCTCAAGACACGCGTCATCGCGGCCAGCGATGCGGTGCGCCAGGTTCTGGCGGCGGCGGACCGGCTGCTTGAAGCTGGTGCCCGGCAGATCTTCTTCAAATATTGCGCCACTTTCGATTCGACACCTGCCGGCAACATCGGTCCTTGCGCCGAGGCGCTGCTCGAGCGCCTCGGCGGCGGCGTCACGCTGTTCACTCCGGCGCTGTGTGAGACCGGCCGCACCGTCTATCAGGGACACATGTTCGGCGGCGCCCAATTGCTGGGTGAATCGCCCAAGCGCTTCGATCCGCTGACGCCGATGACCGATTCCAATCTGGTTCGCGTGCTGCAGGCGCAGAGCAAAGGCAAGGTCGGGCTGGTGCCCTATCTCGTCGTCGATGCCGGGGCGGAGGCCATCCGCAACGCCATACGAGAGCACAGCGCGGGCGGCGAGACGCTGCTGGTCACCGACACGATCCGCGAGCGCGACCTGGTTGCGATCGCGGAAGCGACCTTCGACCTGCCGCTGATGACCGGCAATTCCTCGGTCGCCGCGCATCTGCCACCGGCCTGGCTCACGCATGGGCTGCTGAATTCAGTCGATCTCGTTACTGCCAGCCTGCCGGCCATAAACGGCCCAGCGGCGGTGCTGGCCGGCAGCGTTGCCGACCGCACCATCGAACAGCTCGAACGCTTTGCGCAAAACAATCCACTGCTGACGATCGATCTGGCCAGCGCCTTCGCCGGCGCCGATGTAGTGGCCGAAGCGCGTGCCTTCGCCCAGCGGCATTTGCCCGGCACGATGATCGCCATTGCCACGACGGCGCCGCAAGCGACGGTCGAAGCGCTGCAGCAGGCGCATGGCCGCAACGCGGTGGCGGCAAAGGCGGAAGAGATGCTGGCCGGGATTGCACACATTCTTGTGCTCGAACTCGGTGTGCGGCGGCTGGTCGTCGCCGGCGGCGAGACCGCCGGTTCGGTGGTCAAGGCGCTCGGCATCGACCGCATCGCCATGGGTGCCTATGAGGGGCCGGGACTGTCGCGTGCCACTGCCCACCTCCCCGGCCTGCCATCCGAGCCGCTGGCGCTGATGTTGAAATCGGGGAAGCTCGGCGGCCCGGATATTTTCGCCGACGTCCTGCAAGACATGACACGGGCGACCACCGTCGCGCCGGCGATCGATATATGGCCACCGGCAAAACCTGTCATGCGGCCAACCACAGGAAAAGCATCGTGATGGACACCGAGACTGCACGCGCCAGCCTGATCACCGCGACGCAGACGCTGGACGCCAGCGGGATGAATGTCGGCACCACCGGCAACATCAGCGTGCGGACGACAAGCGGCATGATGATCACGCCGACGGGAATAGCTACAAGCGCGCTTCGGCCGGAGCAGATGGTGCCGATGCAACTCGATGGCAGCTGGGAGGGGGCGTTCCGGCCGTCGAGCGAATGGGAAATGCACGCCGAGATCTACAAGGCTTTCCCCGAGGCCGGTGCCGTCGTGCATGCCCATCCCGACCATTGCGTGGCGCTATCGTGCCTGCGCGAGGGACTGCCGCTGTTCCATTACATGGTCGCTGGTTTCGGTGGCGATGATGTGCGCTGTTCGGACTATGCGCTGTTCGCGTCAAGCGAACTGGCCAAGGTTGCCGTCGTCGCGCTCAAGGACAGGTCAGCCTGCCTGCTCGCCAATCATGGCATGATCGCTTTCGGCGGCGATCTCGACATGGCGCTCATCCGCACCATCAAGCTCGAGACCTTGGCGCGGCAATACCTTTTGGCGCGCAGCGCCGGCACACCGGTGATCATCGAGGGCAGCGAGATAGCCGCCATTCGGGGGCGGTACAAGAATTACGGCCAGCAGAAGTAGCTGGCCGAGCATTTCCGGGAACGGCTCTTCGCGCTCTTGAAGTGAAGAACCACTCAGTCGACCCGCAAATGCGAGACGAGGGCTGCCACGTTCCGTGGAAGATCAGGCGGGATCGGTTCGGCTGCAGGCGCATAGACGCTGACAGCCCCGGAGCCGATCAGTTGGTCGATGGTCTCGGCGCTGTAGCCGAGCACGTCGGCCAGCACGGCAGCTGTGTCCTGGCCCAGCATCGGCGGCGCGGTAAAGTCGGCGGTCAGCTGCGCGGCAAGTCCCTGTGCCGGGCGCACCATGGCGACGGAGCCGAGATGCGGATGCGGCAAGGTCTGGACGAGGCCACGTTCGCGCACATTGGGGCTATCGAAGACTTCCGGTATCGATTTTACCGTCCCGGCCGGCACGCTGGCGGCGGCACAGGTTGCCATCCAGTGGTCGCGTGGCTTGGTCTTGAAGGCAGCCGCCAATTCGGGGATCAAAGCCTCGCGGTTGGTGGCACGCGCGCCTGCCTTGATGAAGCGCGCATCCCCAGCCAGATGTGGCAGATCAAGGACCTTCTCGCACAGCGCCGCGAACTGGCGGTCATTGCCGACGGCCAGCGCGAAGCCGCCATCGGAGGCCTCGAATATCTGATAGGGGACAACCGTCGGATGCGCATTGCCGTAGCGGGCGACCTCGCGGCCGGTGTTGAGGTAACCGCTGCCGACATTGATCAGCAGGCTGAGCGCGCAGTCGATCAGCGACAGGTCGAGGAACTGGCCCTTGCCGGTCGTCGCGCGCTCGTAAAGCGCTGCCAGGATCGACTGCGTCGCGACCATGCCGCAGACGATGTCGGTGATGGCGACGCCGACGCGCATCGGCTCGCCATTGCTCTCGCCAGTGATGGCCATCAGGCCGCTTTCGGCCTGCATGACGAAATCATAGCCGGGCCGTCCGGCATCGGGTCCGGTCTGGCCATAGCCGGAGATCGAGCAGTAGATCAGCCGCGGGTTTGGCGCGCTGAGTTCCTTGAAACCGACGCCGAGGCGGTCGGCGGTGCCGGAGCGGAAATTCTCGACGACGATGTCGGCCTTCGCCGCCAGTTCGCGCACGATGGCCAGCCCCTGCGGGCTTTTCATGTCGAGCGCGATGCTCTGCTTGCCGCGATTGGCGCAGAGATAGTAGGTCGAGACACCCTTGTAGCTCGGCACCGACCACGCCCTGGTGTCGTCGCCGCCATCTATGTTCTCGATCTTCCAGACCTCGGCGCCGAGATCGGCAAGGCTCATCGTTGCCCAAGGACCGGCGAGCACGCGGGAAAGATCGAGAACCTTGATGCCTTCGAGCGGCAGGCGCGCGGATCCTGCCGTACCGGCATTCTCGGAATGGTCCTCAGTCACGATCAAGATTCCTTCGGGTGAATTCGGCAGGCCAATCACACAGTCTTGAACGTGTTGACCGGCTCCGGAAAATGACAGGCGACGCGATGCGAACCGCCAGCCGGATCGAGCGGTGGTTCGACGGCAGCGCAGATCGCCTGCGCCTTGAAGCAGCGCGTGCGGAAGCGGCAGCCGGATGGTGGGTTGAGCGGGCTCGGCACGTCACCGGTCAGTACGATGCGCTCGCGCTTGCGCTCCTTCTCGGGATTGGCGAGCGGCACCGCCGACAGCAGCGCCTGCGTGTAGGGATGCAGCGCCCTCGAATAGAGTTCGGCCGCGGGTGCGATCTCTACGATCTTGCCGAGATACATCACCGCGACCTGGTGCGAGATGTGGCGCACGACCGAAAGATCATGTGCGATGAACAGATAGGATGTGCCGAAAGACTGCTGGATATCCCTGAGCAAATTGAGCACGCCAGCCTGCACCGAAACATCGAGCGCCGAAACCGGTTCGTCGAGGATCACCACTTGCGGGTTGAGCGCTAGCGCGCGGGCGATGACCACGCGCTGGCGCTGACCGCCGGACAGTTCATGCGGATAGCGCTTGCCATGCTCGGGATTGAGCCGCACCAGTTCGAGCAATTCGGCGACGCGGGCGCGGCGGTCGGCCGCCGACATGTCGCTCATGCGCAAAGGCTCGGCGATGTTGTCGGCGATGCGCATGCGCGGATGCAGCGACCCGTACGGATCCTGGAAGACCAGCTGGATGTAGCGCCGCATCAGGCGCATGTCTTCGTGGTTGAGGGCGAGCAGGTTCTGGCCCCGGAACCAGCTTTCGCCGCTGGTCGGCTCGATCAGCCGCATCAGGCAGCGCCCGAGGGTCGACTTGCCGCAACCGGATTCGCCGACGAGGCCCAGCGTTTCGCCTGACGCCAAGTCAAAGGACACATCGGCCACCGCACGCACATGGGCAACCGCGCGATCGAAGACGAGGCCACCGCGAACCGGAAAATCCTTGACAAGATGGCGCACGGAAAGCGCTGCCGCCGGCTTGGTTTCGACTTGAGTTTGCTCCACTGCGCTCATGGGGCCATGCTTCCACTGTCCAGTTCTGCCGCCGCCAGCGAGGCGCTATGGAAGGGCGGCAAGGTCGTCGCGAAATGGCAGGCCGAGAAGCGGCCGCCTATGTCGTGCAAAGGCGGATCCTCGGTCCTGCAGCGTGCCTCGGCATAGATGCAGCGCGGATGGAAGGCGCAGCCGCCCGGCAAGCGCCCAAGTGCGGGTGGCGAGCCATCGATCGAAAACAGCCGCTCGCGGCTTTCCTCGAGATTGGGGATCGAGGCAATGAGGCCGCGCGTATAGGGATGGCGCGGGTCGGCGAACAGCTCGGATACGCCAGCCTGTTCGACGACACGGCCGGAATAGACGACCGCGACGCGGTCGGCATGACCGGCGACGACGCCGAGATCATGGGTAATCAGCACCAGGCCAAGGCCGAGCCGCTCCTGCAACGAACGCAGCACTGCCAATATCTGCGCCTGCACCGTCACATCGAGCGCCGTGGTCGGTTCGTCGGCGATCAGCAAATCGGGATCGTTGGCGACGGCCATGGCGATGACCGCGCGCTGGCGCATGCCGCCGGAGAATTCATGCGGATACTGGTTCACCCGGCGCTCCGGCTGCGGGATCGCCACCAGATTGAGCAATTCCACCGCCCGCGCCATGGCCTGCTTGCGGGTGACGCGCTGATGCAGCCTGACCGCCTCGGCGATCTGGGCGCCGACGGTCATCACCGGGTTTAGCGAGGACAGCGGGTCCTGAAAAATCATGGCGATGCGCGCGCCCCTGATCTTGCGCATTTCGCGTGACGATTTGCCGACCAGTTCGTCGCCGTTGAAGCGGACCGAACCGGTGACGACCGCGTTCTTCGACGTCAGGCCGAGCGCGGCGAGCATGCCGACGGACTTGCCCGAGCCGGACTCCCCGACAATGCCGACCACTTCGCCCTTGGCGACTTCGAGGTCGATGCCGCGCACCGCTTCGAACTGATCGCCTGCCCGCCGGAAGCCTACCCGCAGGCCGCGTATGGACAGCAGCGGCTCACCTTTGCCCGCCTTGTCGACTGCACCCGGCGGCGCTGTAGATATCTGTGCGCTCAT
The DNA here is from genome assembly GCF_003997735.1 of Mesorhizobium sp. M7A.F.Ca.MR.148.00.0.0. NCBI lineage: Bacteria > Pseudomonadati > Pseudomonadota > Alphaproteobacteria > Hyphomicrobiales > Phyllobacteriaceae > Mesorhizobium > Mesorhizobium sp. M7A.F.Ca.MR.148.00.0.0. The sequence goes on from NZ_RZTB01000009.1 coordinate 76,129, forward strand.
CGCTTAATCCGACCTTGGATCGAGAATGTCGCGCAAGCCGTCGCCGATGAAGTTGAAGCCGAGCACGATGGTGAGGATGGCGACGCCCGGACCGAAGGCGATCCACCATTGGTAGAAATGGACGGCGCCATCGGAGATCATCGACCCCCATTCGGGCGTCGGCGGCGTGGCGCCGAGTCCGATGAAGCTGAGCGACGCGGCAAGCAGCACGACCTGGCCGAGATCCATCGTCGCGCTGATCAGCACCGGGGTCCAGCAAAGCGGCAATATGTGCGTGAACAGCACGCGGCGCGGCCTGGCGCCGGCGGCGATCGCCGCCTCGACATGCTCACGCTCCTTCACCTCCAGCACCTGCGCCCGCATCAGCCGGGCATAGACCGGCCACCAGACCAGAACCATGGCGATGGCGGCATTGCCGAGGCCCGGCCCAAGCGACGCCGCGACGGCCATAGCCAGCAGCATCGGCGGGAAGGACAGAGTGACGTCGACAAGCCGCATGATCGCCGCACCGGTCAGCCCGCCGACGAACCCGGAAATGGCACCGAGCAGCGAGCCTATCACCACAGCCGAGACGACGACCAGAACCGCGATCGGCAGCGAATGCGCCGCCCCGTGCAAGGTGCGGGCGAGAACATCGCGGCCGAGCGCATCGGTGCCGAGCCAATGCGCCCAGCTCGGCGGCTGCAAGCGGCGCGCCACCATTTCGAGCGGATCGAACTGCACCACCAGGTTGGCGAATACGGTCATGAACAGCCAGAACAGGATGACGACCGTGCCGATCACCAAAGGCGCGGTCAGCCATTCGGGAACGGCGGCGGAACGGGATTTGGTTGCGACCGCCGACATCAGCTCAACCGCACGCGCGGATTGGCCACGACATAGAGTATGTCGGTGATGAGGTTGGTGACCAGGAAGGCGAGGCCGCCGACGATGGTGACGCCGATGATCGCCGGGAAGTCGAGCGCGCGTGCCGCCTCGACGGCATAGGAGCCCATGCCCGGCCAGGAAAAGATGGTCTCGGTCAGCACCGCGCCGGTGATCAGATAGGCGAAGGAATAGCCGATGACGGTCAGGGTCGGCACCATGGTGTTGCGCAACGCATGGACGATGACGACGCGGAATTCGCTCGCGCCCTTGGCGCGCGCGGTGAGGACGAACTCGCGGCTCATCACATCAAGCATGTTGGCGCGCACCAGCCGCGATATGGTGCCGGAAACCGTCCAGCCGAGGACGAAGGCCGGCAGAAGCAGGTGCCGGAGCGCGTCCTTGAAGACGGTCCAGTCGCCAGCCAGAAGCGAATCGATGGTCAGGAAGCCGGTGATGCCGGGCGGCAATGCCAGGCGGGCATCGACCCTGCCCGGCCCCGGCAGCCAGTTCAGCATGACGGAGAAGATGAACAACAGGCCGAGCCCCGACCAGAACACCGGCAGCGAAGAGCCGAACAAGGCGAACAGCCGCGCGCCATGGTCAATCAGGCTGTTGCGGAAATAGGCGGCCAGCACACCAAGCACAATGCCGAGCGTGGTGCCGAAGATCATCGCAGCGAAAACCAGTTCGAGCGTTGCCGGCAAGCGGTAGAGAATGTCGGTGCCGACATTGCGCTTGGTGATGAAGGAGGTGCCAAGATCGCCGCTCAGCAGATTACCGAGATATATCATATAGCGTTCCGGCAAAGGACGATCGAGACCCCAGCGCGCCTTGGCGGCGGCCACCACTTCGGGGTTGCTCATCTGCTGTTCGGCGACAATGGCGGTCAGCGGATCGCCCTTGGTCACCGTGGTGATCAGGAAGGCGATGGTGACGATGCCGAGCACCAGAAACGGCATGGCGATAAGCCGGCGCAAAATATAGCGAGACACGTGGCTACCTTCACAAGGAGGGGCTTCGTAAGATGGCACAGGGCGCTTGGAGATGCCATCGAGGGAAGCATATTGACAGTGGGGGAAAGCGCCTGTCAATATAAATGGAATTTAATTTCATTTTTTAGACAACGCCGGCGACGCTGGCCCGACAGGCGGACGACGACGCCAGAAAGACCTCAGCGTGCGCAAGCGAGCAACCAGGGACGAGACGGAGCTTGAAGGCGAAGGCGCGCAGCTTTCGTCGTCGCTGGTGCGCGGGCTCGGCATCCTGCGCGCCTTCCGCCCGGGCGATGCCTCACTCGGCAACCAGGACATCATTGCCCGCACCGGCCTGCCCAAGGCCACGGTTTCACGCATCACCTATACGCTAAGCGCGCTCGGCTATCTCCTCTACGACAAGGATCTCGGCCGCTACAGCCTGGGGCCTGCCACCGTGGCACTCGGCTATTCAGCGCTGAGCTCCAGCGCCGTCGTGCACGTCGCCAGGCCGCTGATGCAGCCGCTGGCAGACCTGACGGGGGCGGCGGTGGCGCTCGGCACGCGCGACAGCCTCAACATGGTCTATCTCGCCAACTGCCGGTCGGAGAGCCTTGTCACGCTGCGCCTCAACCCGGGCTCCTACCTGCCGATCTGGAAGACATCGATGGGGCTGGCCTATGCGGCGGCCCTTTCACCTGAGGAGCGCGCTCGCCTTGTGGAGGCTTTGCAGGAGGCCGAGCCGGACAGGGCGGCGATGATCGGGGCGGCGATCGACGATGCGATCGCCCAGTATGCAGACAAGGGCTATGTGACGTCGTTCGGCGCCTGGCACAGCTATATCCATGCGGTCGGCGTGCCGTTCCGTCCGAGTGACGGCTCGCCGCTGGTTGCCATCACCTGCGGCGGCATCGGCGAGATCATCACGGAAGAGCGCGCGCATGCCGAGATCGGACCGGCGCTGGTGGCGATGGTGAAGGCGCTGGGCAGAGAGCTCGAGGGAAATCCTGGGTAACGGGATTGGCCCAGACGATCGGCCTCGCATGCCGGCTTGAACTCGCCTGATGGTGACCGCACAGTCGCAGTCGATGGTATGGCGGTCGCGTGCCGTCATCGTCCATCGGGTTGAGATGATGGGGAAAATAGGATGCCGATGAATTTTACAGGGCGGTTCAGCGATCGAGCGGCGGTGATCACCGGCGGCGCTTCGGGCATCGGTCTGGCAGTGGCTCAGAGGATTGTCGAAGAGGGCGGACGGGTTTCAGTCTGGGATCGCGATCCGGCTCAGATCGAACAGGCCAAAGCCACCCTTCCCGGCCTCCACGGTGTTGCCATCGACGTCGCCGATGCGGCCGGCGTGGAACGCGCCAAGCAGTCGGCGATCGAAGCGCTTGGCGGTGTCGACATCCTGGTCACCAGTGCGGCGATCACCGGGCCGAACATGACGACCTGGAACTATTCGGCCGAGGATTGGCAGAAGGTCATCGACATCAACATCAACGGCGTCTTCTACTGCAACAAGGCGCTCGTGCCGCACATGCTCGAGCGCAACTATGGCCGCATCGTCAACATAGCCTCGATCGCCGGCAAGGAAGGCAATCCCAATGCCTCCGCCTACAGCACCTCGAAGGCTGCGGTGATCGGCCTGACCAAGTCGCTCGGCAAGGAACTGGCCAAGACCAAGGTGACGGTCAATTGCGTCACACCGGCGGCCGTGCGCACCGCTATCTTCAAGCAGATGAGCCAGGAGCACATCGACTTCATGCTGTCCAAGATACCGATGGCGCGCTTCGGCGAGGTCGAAGAGGTGGCGGCGCTGATCTGCTGGATTGCCTCGGAAGAGTGTTCGTTCACGACCGCCGCCGTATTCGACGTTTCCGGCGGCCGCGCCACCTACTGAGGCAGGACGCATTTCAATTCCGCGTGACGACGCAACGAACGGGAGCGTAGGGGCGTATAGTCCCAGGCGTCGAATCGACGTTGACGCAACAAAGCTATACGGGAAAGCTATGACGCGGCATGACAGTTCAGCATGCGTGATGATCTGCCGGTGCGGGGCAACTGGTTGGCGGTTGACGGGCGTTGCAGCCATCCGGCGGGAGCTTGTTTCCTTTGCTTAGAGCCGAGCCTGCCGCGCTGTCCGACGACGAGCTTCTGGACCGCTATCAGCGCGCCGCCTTCGACTATTTCCTCGAGAACGTGAACCCCGAAAACGGATTGGTCGCCGACACGTCGCGGCCGAATTCGCCGGCCAGCATCGCTGTCGTCGGCTTCGCGCTGTCCTGCTACCCGATCGGCGTCGAGCGCGGCTGGATGGCGCGCGATGCCGCCGCGAAGCTGACGCTGGCCGCGCTGCGCTTCTTCTCGGCCAGCCCGCAAGGCCATAGCGACGACGTCACCGGCCACAAGGGTTTCTACTACCATTTCCTCGATATGCGGACCGGCCTGCGCGTCTGGCGCTGCGAACTGTCGATGGTGGATACGGCGTTGCTGATATCGGGCATGCTGGTGGCGGGCGCCTATTTCTCCGGTGACGATGACGAGGAAGCAGAAATCCGCCAACTGGCCGAGGCGCTCTACCGGCGCGTCGACTGGCGGTGGGCACAAGGCTCAAGCCCGACCTTGCGACAAGGCTGGAAGCCGAAGAGCGGCTTTCTCCACTATGGCTGGGAGGGCTACAACGAAGCCACGATCCTCTACATCCTGTCGATGGCTTCGCCCGACAGCCCGACCTCGGACAACAGCTATGAGGGCTGGACGGCGACCTATCAGTGGGAAAACATCTACGGCTACGACGTGCTGTATGGCGGTCCGCTGTTCATGCACCAGTTCTCGCATGCCTGGATCGATTTCGCCGGCATCCGCGACGCCTTCATGCGCGAGAAGAACTCGGACTATTTCGAAAACAGCCGCCGCTCGACCTATCTGCACCGCGACTATGCACGCCACAACCCTTACGGCTATGGCGGCTACGACGAGAACCTTTGGGGTCTTTCGGCGGGCGACGGGCCAGGCGGTTTTCGCACCAGCGTGGAGCGACAGCGCCGGCGGTTTTCCGGCTATGCCGCGCGCGGCGCGCCGTTCGGGCCCGATGACGGGACGATCGCGCCTTGGTCCTATCCGGCATCACTGCCTTTCGCCCCGGAGATCTGCCTGGCGGCGTTGCGCCATCTCGGTGATCGCTACCCCGAGGTGATCGGTAATTTCCGACTGCCGAGCGGTTTCAACCCGACATTGGCGAACCGGCGTAAATTCGGGAGGCACGGCTGGGTGTCGGAAGGCCACTATGGGCTGGATCAAGGCATCGTGGTGATGATGATCGAGAACCATCGGTCAGGGTTGATCTGGAGACTGATGCGGTCAAATCAACACATCCGCAACGGCTTGCGGAAGGCCGGGTTCAATGGCGGCTGGCTGTCTCAGCCAGCAAGCCCGGCGTCGGGTGGCGGCGATGTCGCGTGACCGGACCAGGACTACCGCCTTTCCTGTCGATCACAACGACATCGAGCTGATCAAGAGCGCCCACCCGCCGCACTGGAAGAACCCGCAGCCGGACGATCCCTACAATATCGTGGTCATCGGTGCCGGGCCGGCTGGGCTGACCGCCGCCTACGAAGCGGCCGGCCTCGGCGCAAAGGTCGCGCTCATCGAGCGCAACCTGATCGGCGGAACTTGCGTCAATGTCGGTTGCATCCCGTCGAAGTCGATCATCCGCACCGCAAGGCTTTATGCCGACATGCGCGATGCAGAGAATTTCGGCGGCGACATGCCGGACCGTCTTCACATCAACTTTCAGCGCGCCATGACGCGGATGCGGCAGATCCGGCAGCGGATCAGCCGCGCCGATGCCGCCGATAGCCTGGTTTCCGAAGGCATCGACCTTTATTTCGGCGAAGCGCGGTTTTCCGGAAGGGACACTGTCACGGTCGCCGGACAAATCTTGCGTTTCAGAAAGGCGCTGATCGCGACAGGCGCGCGCCCGAGGCTGCCGACGATCCCGGGGCTTGCCGACGCCGGCTATCTCAGCAACGAGACCATGTTCGATCTCACGGAGTGCCCGAAGCGGCTTCTGGTCATCGGCGGCGGACCGCTCGGTTGCGAGGCGGCGCAGGCCTTCTGCCTGCTGGGCGCGAAGGTGATCCAGGCGCAGCGCGAACCGATGTTCCTGCCCGGTGAGGAACGCGATGCCGCCCAGATCCTTTCGGATGCGCTGGCGCGCGAAGGTGTCGAGGTTCGCCTCAACACCGAGGTGGTGGCGATACGAACGGAAGGCGGCAAGAAGCTCGCCGACCTGGTGTGCGACGACATCACGACGACGATTTCCGTCGATGAGATCATCACTGGCATCGGCCGATCGCCCAATGTCGACGGCCTCGACCTGGAAAACGCCGGGGTGGCTTACGATGCCGACGGTATCAAGGTGGACGACTGTCTCCTCACCACAAATCCGCGCATCTATGCGGCGGGCGATGTCTGCCTCGCCTACAAATTCACCCACACCGCCGAGGCGACAGCCCGCATGGTCGTACGCAATGCCCTGTTTCTCGGACGCAGGAAGCTGAGCGAACTGGTCATTCCGTGGTGCACCTATACCGATCCGGAGATCGCCCATGTCGGCCTCTATCCGGCGGAGGCGCGCCAGAACGGCATCCCGGTCAAGACCTATACAGTGCTGATGCACGATGTCGCCCGTGCGGTGATGGACGGCGAGGAGGAGGGTTTCGTGAAAATCCACGTCAGGGAGGGGTCCGACCGCATCCTGGGCGCCACGGTCGTTGCCAGCCATGCCGGCGAGATGATCAATGCGGTGTCGCTGGCGATCAAATCGGGCATGGGATTGCGTGCGCTGGCCGACGTCATCCATCCATTCCCGACGCAGGCGCAAGGCATCAAGATGGCCGGTGACGCCTATCGGCGGACAAGGCTCACCTCATCGTGGAAGCATCTGGCGGGCCGCTGGTTGGCGTGGTCAAGGCGATGGTGACATTCCGGCAGCCCGCCGCAGCTGGTGCATCTGACATTCAGCGACGATGCGGCGCTTGACGAAAGGCTCGTCGGCTGAACAAGTCGAAGCCGATTGTTATGGTTTGGGGCCGTCGCGCATGCCGTCTGGAATGAAGTCTCAGGCGCAAAGCCCAGAGCGTCCACTTTGAAACCCGCGGGCGCACAACCGCTCGACGCTGTCTCCGCGGCGAAAGCCGGGCGGCGTGTGCTGGTTGTGTCCCACGATCCAGCCTTTCCGCCGATCTCCGGCGCGGATCTGCGGAACTACCGCAATGCTGAGTCTGCTGCGCAATTCGGCCCGGTCTGCCTGGTATCTGTGCTGCCGCAGGCGACGGAAACAACCGATCCGTCTATCCGCACCGAAGCCTTGTCGATCAAGGGAGAGGCCCGCTCGGCCTCGATCGGGTGGTGGCGTATAAGGGCGGAGCGTCGCATCTCGCGCGTCGCCTTGACGCGGCTGGAGACACTGGTTCGGGACTTCCGCCCGGACACGGTGCTGATCGAGGGCATCGGCCTGTTCAAGCTGCTGCGGCCTTTGCGGGCACTGACGAAACAGCTCATCCTCGACATGCACAATGTCGAGTCCGACCTGGCGGGACAGCTGCGGCACGTCGATGCGAAGCGGGCTGCGGTGGCGACGATCAGCGAGGGCCTTGGCATCAGGCGTCTCGAGAGAAAGGCGCTTTCCCTTGTCGACAGGGTCTGGGTCTGCTCGAGCCGGGATCGAGAGCGGTTGATGGCGCTTTCCCGGCACAAGTTGCCGATCGATGTCGTTCCAAACGGAATTCCGCAGGCCGGGCACAGCCCCGAAACGCTGCCCGCCGAGCCCGTATCCGACGAAGGCTTTCCGGTGATCCTGTTCGTCGGCCATCTCGGCTATCCGCCAAACGTCGATGCCGTCCAGAGGTTAGCCGGCTCCATAGTTCCGCGCATCCGACTGACCTTGCCGACCGCGACACTGATTCTCGCTGGGCGCAACCCGACAACGGCCGTGCAAGCGCTGGCAGGATTGCCTGGCGTGGAGCTCGTCGAAGACCCCGAAGACATGGCGCCGCTTCTGTCGAGAGCGCATCTCACCATCATCCCGCTTGCGGCAGGCGGCGGCACCCGCATCAAGATTCTGGAGGCGATGGCGTGGGGCGTGCCGGTGATCGCCACGCCTTTGGCGGCCGAGGGCCTGGACCTGGTCGACGGGGAGGAACTGCTGCTGTCGGATACCGATGAAGGACTTGCCGAGACGGCTGTCGGACTTTGCCTGGACGCGGACCGCAGGGCACGGCAGCGCATCCGCGCGCATCAAGCGGTTTGGGCAAGGTTCGGCTCAGAAGCCATCCGCAATGCCGTCCGCGGCGGACTGGGGCTGGACGAGGCTGGCACCTGATCCCTCACTCCACCAGATATGGAGGAGCGACATCGTTCCACATCGCTTGCAGGAGCCCGCTCCGCACGACGTCCAGCCGGAATTTCGTGGTCTGCCCTATCATGATGCGTGCTGAAGCTCTTGCCGAATGGGGCCGAGATAGGTTTGCGGATGCAAGCGTCGCCAAACATGGTCCCGGTCGGTCAGATGCGCGACCTGCTCTATCCAGCGTCTCGGCGCATCGGGGTCCCTCACCTCATGCCAGTCGTCGACGATAATGACAGGCAGGCCCTGGTAGAGCGGGTCGAGCGGCGAGGTCCTGGTGACGACGATGCAGCCGAGATAAAACAGCTCCCATGTCCTATGGCAGTCCAGGCCGTTGCCTTCGGTGGACAGCACGAGCGGGTATTGTGAGTACAGTTGCCAGATCGAGCGCTGCGAGACGCGTTTCGTCAGGAAATCGACGTGCGGACATCCGCCCAGGGCATCAAGCAGTTCCCGGCGCTGCCTCGAGCCATTGCTGATGCTGAAATCAGAGAACAGCCTGGGCGGACGGCGGTCCACATGATCCTGCCGGGCGCGTATGATTTCCAGTTGCTTCACAAGCCCTGCCGGCGTGGCAAGGGACCGAGGCGTGTGAAGATCGAGCCCGATCGGGAAAGGCTTCACCCTGGGGTGAGTGCCATCACAATTCTGGCTGTACCAGGAGACCAGGAAAGGGTTGGCGAGAAGCTGGTCGACGGTGTCCTTCGCCAGATCCGACGGCACCGAAGCATCTCCATCGGTCGTCAGCAGCGTGAACGGTGCCGTAATCGTCGGCAGCACGATCCTGACAAACGTGTCGAGGTCGCAGGTTTGCGCATCCCTGGACAAGGTGCTCAGGCGCAGCCAGACGATGCCATGCGCGCCGCTGTAATGTTGGCGGAAAAATGCCTCGCTCTGCGTCGATGCAGTTGGCGCGTTGCGATACCAGCGCGGCCCGGCGAAATCGCAGAAATGCCCGATGCCCTGCGACCACAGCACGGGCGGAACGCCAAGAAACCTTAGCGCCCTGGAATAGACGGCTCTTTTGACAGCCCTTCGAAACCTGCCCATCGGCAACTCCTAGCGCGGATGCCAATAGCGTTGCAACGTCCTGCCTTGCACCGCCTTGAGCCGAACCAGGGGCCAAAAATTTCGAACCGTCTGGCGGCATCGCAACTGGCTGACGATCTCGCCGGCTGCAGTGCCGCGGCCAACCCCCCGGCTCGGCCGGAGGCACTGGCGGTCTACAGACTTGATTGTGGCAAAGGTCGAAGTGCTTGCGGTTCAGCGCAAGACCGCACGTCTCAATCGTGCAATTCCCGCGATATCGGCGGACCGAGGGAGAAATCCGAGAACGTTACCTCAAAGCCTTCGCGTTGCGGCGAACAGCACATCATGCCGATATCGACCGTCTTCGAGGTCGGGAAATAGGCAAGCCGCACAGGCTTCCAGTGGCTGTCGGAAGCGTCGAGGTACTGGACGCGGATCGCCTCGGCGTGACGGGTCAACCGGATCCTGACGCCGTTCGGATCGGCATGAATGGCGACCAGCGACCAGTCTGACGTGTCGTTGGTGACGACGACGGAGAAATAGGCAAGGCCGTCGGTGTACTCGATACCGGCCTTGATCCAGTGCGTTTCGCTGAGCCGGACCATCAGCCCGGCCTGATCATAGAGGACCTCGTAGTCGCCCTTGACCGTGACTTCGGCGCTGAAATCGCCCTCGACAGGCCGGTGCAGGAAGTGGCCGTTGTCGCGCCAGAAACCGTAGAAGGTCTCGCGCCAGAAATCGGTCTCCTTGCCGGTGCGCACACGAACGCTATCGCCGTCGATAGAATGGTGCGGCGGCGGGTTAAGCCAGGTCAGATCTTGCACTGTCATCCTTTCGCGCCGCTCCAATCCAGATGTGCATGGCGGTGTTGCCGGCATGGTCGGCAGTGACCGATCAGTCAGGCTGATCAGTCGACGGCCGATCAGCCTGCGAACGTATAGGCCGTCTTCACCGTGGTGTAGAACTCCGCCGCATAGTGGCCCTGCTCGCGCGGCCCATAGCTCGAGCCCTTGCGGCCGCCGAAGGGAACATGGAAATCGACACCCGCCGTCGGCAGGTTGACCATCACCATTCCGGCCTCCGAATTGCGCTTGAAGTGCGTGGCATGCTTGAGGCTCGAGGTGCAGATGCCGGAGGTCAAGCCGAAGGGCGTGTCGTTGGCGACGGAAAGCGCCTCGTCATAGTCCTTGACGCGAATGACGCTGGCGACAGGTCCGAAAATCTCCTCGCGCGAACTGCGCATGGCATTGGTGGCCTCGGTGAGCAATGCCGGCTGCAGGTAGAAGCCTGGCGTCTTGCGGTCGAGCCGCTCGCCGCCGAAGGCGAGCGTGGCACCTTCCCTGACGCCGATGGCGATATAGTCCTCGTCCTGCTTCAGCTGCGTCGCGTCGACGACAGGACCGATCTGGGTCTGCGCGTCGAGCGCATCGCCGATGACCAGTTTGCTCATGCGGTCCTTGAGGGCATCGACGAAACGGTCGTGAATGCCGTCAGCCACAATCAGCCTGGATGACGCGGTGCAGCGCTGGCCGGTCGAGAAGAAGGCGCCATTGAGCGCGCAATCGACGGCGATCGCAAGATCGGCATCGTCGAGCACGACCAGAGGGTTCTTGCCGCCCATTTCAAGCTGGAACTTGCGCATGTGTTCGATGCTTGCCGCGGCAACGCGCTTGCCGGTACCGACCGAGCCGGTGAAGCTGATGGCGTTGACGTCGGGACTGTCGAGCATCGCCTGACCGACGACCGAACCCTTGCCCATGACGAGATTGAGCACGCCCTTTGGCAGGCCGGCGCGATGCAGGATGTCGACAATGGTCCAGGCGCTCTCGGGAACCAGCTCCGCCGGCTTGAAGACGACGGTGTTGCCGTGGGTTAATGCCGGAGCGATCTTCCAGGCCGGAATGGCGATCGGAAAATTCCACGGCGTGATGATGCCGACCACGCCGACCGCCTCGCGCGTCATCTCGACGCCGACGCCCGGTCGCACGCTCGGCACGACCTCTCCGGTTAAACGCAACGTTTCGCCGGCAAAGAAATCGAAAATCTGGGCGGCGCGAATGGTCTCGCCTATGCCTTCGGCCAGCGTCTTGCCTTCCTCACGCGCGAGATTGCGGCCAATCTCGTCCTTGCGCGCCAGAATCTCGTCGGAGGCCTTTTTCAACACCGCGTGACGCGCCAGCGGACCGGAACGGGACCAAGCCGGGAACGCTGCCTTGGCCGCGGCGATCGCCTGCTTGGCCTGTTCGACACCCGCCGAGGCATAATCGCCGACGATGTCACCAGTATCCGAGGGGTTGATGTTGCGCGAACCGGCCTCGCCGACCCATTCGCCATCGATGAGGTTCTTTCGAAACAGCGTCATATCGTGTGTTCCTGCTTGTTGGCCGCGCGGGCATCTGTCTGAACTGGTATTTGCCAGACAATTGCCTCGCGGGAAAGCAAACAGTGAACCAGCAGCCGCGACAAAAATCCCCCCGCCTGCGCCGCGCGGATGGCGGGCGACGGCAACGCCCATCGAGCCTCGATGCAGCCGACAGGCCCGATGCATCGTTCGGCTTGGCCCGATTTACTCTGTACACATATGTCCATAGCCTTGATTTGCCTGAGACAGCGTGTCATGCGTCGTGTCGATGGCAGCTCTCGAAACGACGATTCAGCGCGCCGGCGCCACCGGCAACATCAAGGCCACTCGCGAAGACTGGCTGAAACTTGCTCTTGAAACGTTGATCTCCGACGGTGTCGAACGCGTCCGCGTGCTGACGCTTGGACAGAAGCTCGATGTGTCGCGTTCCAGCTTCTACTGGTATTTCAAGAGCCGGCAGGATCTGCTCGACCAGCTGCTGGATTACTGGCGGCAGACCAACACCAAATTCATCGTTGAACGGGCCAGGCGGCCTTCCGCGACCGTCATTCGCGGGGTGATGAGCATTTTCGAATGCTGGGTAGACGAAAGGCTGTTCGATCCGCAGCTGGATTTCGCGATCAGGGCCTGGGCCCGCCGCTCGCCCGCCATCAGGCGCGCGCTCGACGAGGCCGACGAGGAGCGTGTCAACGCCATCCGCGACATGTTCATGCGTCATGGCTACGACGAGGAGGATGCCTTCGTGCGGGCTCGCGTGCTGTACTTCATGCAGATCGGCTATTACTCGCTTGAGCTCAACGAGCCGATGAGCAGCCGCCTGCCTCACGTCGCCGGTTATTTGCGCAGCTTCACCGGCCAGGAGCCCCCGGCGGAGGATGTCGAGGACTTTTCGCGCTATGTCGAGAAGACGCTTTCGCGCAACCGATAGTACGGCCCGCTCGGCCGCCGCGGCCTGACGATTTCGCTTAGCGCATCCCAATAGCAAGCACGTTTGCTGCCGACAGCAGCAGAGGAGCCCCTCTGCTGCATCGGCGCAGAGCGGAGTCATGGGCCGCTCATTCCATCGCCTTTCCAAGCTCTAGACACATATGTACAATGCCGATAGGGTACGCCACTGACTGGGTGGAGTGCGACAGGATGAAATCCCAATACAGGGCGATCGTCATCGGCGGCGGCGTGGTTGGAGCCTCGGTGCTCTATCACCTGGCGAAGTTCGGCTGGAACGACGTCGCGCTGATCGAACGCGAGGTACTGACAGCGGGATCGAGTTGGCATGCGGCCGGCGGGTTCCATGCACTGAACGCCGATCCCAATATCGCCGCCCTGCAGGCCTACACGATCGACCTGCTCTCCGAAGTGGAGAAGGAATCGGGCCAGAGCATCGGCATGCACATGACCGGCGGCATCTCGGTCGCCTCGGCGCCCGAGCGCTGGGAATGGCTCAAGGCCTCCTACCGCATCTTCCAGACCATGGGCATCGACGATGTCCATCTGGTCGGCGTCGACGAAATCCGACAGCGCTGCCCGATCCTCAACACCGAGGGCATGCTGGGTGGGCTCTATGCCGCGCGCGAAGGTCATATCGATCCTTCGGGCGTCGTTCACGCCTATGCCAAGGCAGCCAGGCTGCGCGGCGCCGACATCATCGAGCACAACCGCGTGCTGGAACTCAACCGCCGCGCCGACGGCGGCTGGGACGTGGTGACAGAGAAGGGCACGGTGATTGCCGAGCACGTCGTCAATGCCGGCGGACTGTGGGCCAAGCAGGTTGGCAGGATGGCCGGCATCGACCTGCCGGTATCGCCGATGGAGCACCATTATCTCGTCACCGAGGCGCTGCCCGAAATCCAGGCGCTGGACAAGGAATTGCCGCTGATCGTCGATCTCGAAGGTTTCACCTACATGCGCCAGGAGCAGAAGGGTCTATTGCTCGGCATCTACGAGATCAACCACAAGCACTGGAACATGGACGGGGCGCCCTGGGACTACGGCATCGAATTGATCCAGGAAGACACCGACCGCATCGCCGACGAACTGGCGCTCGGCTTCAGCCGTTACCCCTGCCTGGAGACAGCCGGCATCAAACGCTGGGTGAACGGCGCCTTCACCTTCTCGCCGGACGGCAATCCGCTGGTCGGCCCGGTGCGCGGCGTGCCTAATTACTGGGTGGCGTGCGGCGTCATGGCCGGCTTCCTGCAAGGCGGCGGCGTCGGCAAGTCGCTGGCCGAATGGATGATCCATGGCGAGCCGGAAGCCGATGTCTACGGCATGGACATCGCCCGCTATGGTGACTTCGCCTCCAACCGCGAATACATCAAGCAGACCACCGGGCAGTTCTATTCGCGCCGCTTCGTCATGAGCTATCCCAACGAGCAGCTGCCGGCGGGACGGCCCTTGAAAACAGCCGGCGCGCATGACGCGATGGATGCCGCCGGCGCGCGCTGGGGCAATTCATGGGGCATGGAAGTGCCGCTCTATTTCGCGCCGCAAGGCTTCGTCGAGACACCGACGCTGAAGCGCTCCAACGCCTTCGACATTGTCGCACAGGAATGCCGCAAAGTGCGCGAAGGTGTCGGCCTGCTCGATATATCAGCCTTCTCGCGCTACGAGATCATCGGGCCGCAGGCCGAAGCCTGGCTCGACCGGCTGCTCGCCTGTGCGCTGCCCAGGCCGGGTCGCGCAAAACTCGCGCCGATGCTGGGTGAAAACGGCAAGCTCAAGGGCGACCTCACCGTCTTCAATTGGGGTGATGGCTCCTGGTGGATCATGGGATCCTACTATCTGCGCCAGTGGCATATGCGCTGGTTCGAGCAACATATGAGCGATGGCGTCACCGTTCGCGACATTTCGGACGCCGTCGTTGGTTTCTCGCTCGCCGGTCCCAATGCGCGAATGCTACTTGAGCGCCTCACACATCAGGACGTTTCGCACCAGGCGTTCGGCTTTCTCGCCTGCAGGACGTTCGATGTCGGACTGGTGCGGGCGAAGGTCGGACGACTGTCGGTCATCGGCGAACTCGGCTACGAGATTCATTGCCGGGCCAATGAGCACATGGGCCTGCGCCGCGCGCTACTTGCCTCAGGCAGCGATCTGGGAGTCACCGAATACGGCTTCAGCGCGGTCAATTCGCTGCGGCTCGAAAAGAGCTTTGGCATCTGGTCGCGCGAATTCACGCAGGACTATACGCCTGATGAGACCGGCATGGACCGCTGGGTCGCCTTCGACAAGGGCGATTTCATCGGCCGCGAGGCGGCCCTGAAAGAGCAGAAGGCTTCATCGAGGCGCACGCTGGTGACGCTCGAAATCGACGCGGCGGATGCCGATGCCAGCGGCTACGAGCCGGTCTGGAACAGAGGCAGGCTGGCCGGCTTCGTCACCTCCGGCGGCTATGGCCATACGGTCGGCAAGAGCCTCGCCATGGCGCTGGTCGAGCGCGAAGCGGCCGATATCGATACGCCGTTGACAACCCACATCGTCGGCGTCGAAAGAGATGCGCGCGTCATCGCTTCGTCGCCATATGATCCACTGGGCAAGGCGATGCGGGCATGACCGATCGAACCGATGACGTCGGTGCGAAAGACCATTCGATGATCCACATTTCTTTCCGAACATCAGGCCTGTCCGGCACGTCATGACCACACGCTATTCCGCCCTGTCGCTGTTCAAGGAGGGCCTGGCTGGCCAGACCGGCTGGCAACCGGCCTGGCGATCGCCCGAGCCGAAGCCGTCCTACGACGCCATCGTCATCGGCGGCGGCGGCCATGGGCTGGCGACGGCCTATTACCTGGCAAAGAATCACAACTTCACCAGGGTGGCCGTGCTGGAAAAAGGCTGGATCGGCGGCGGCAACACAGGGCGCAACACCACTGTGGTACGCTCCAACTACTATTATCCCGAAAGTGTCGAACTCTACGGGCTGGCGCACCAGCTCTATGAGGGATTGTCGAAAGACCTGAACTACAACGTCATGCTGTCGCAGCGCGGCATGGTCAATCTGTGCCACTCGACTGCCGAGATGGAGATCGGGGCGCGCACCGTCAACGCCATGCAGATCAACGGCATCGATGCGGAGCTGTTTTCACCTGACGATGTGCGCCGGGTAGCGCCGATCTATAATTTCTCAGCCAATGCGCGCTTCCCGGTGTTCGGCGGCATCTGGCAAGGCAGGGCCGGCACGGCGCGCCATGACGCCGTCGCCTGGGGCTATGCGCGGGCGGCGAGCCGGCTCGGCGTCGACATCATCCAGAACTGCGAGATCACCGATTTCATCATCGAGGGCGGCCGCTGTCGCGGCGTCCAGACTTCGCGTGGCGCGATCCGGGCCGAGCGCATCGGCATGGCGGTAGCCGGGCATTCTTCGGTGCTAGCGGCCAAGGCCGGCTTCCGGCTGCCGATCAATTCCTATGCGCTGCAGGCCTGCGTGTCCGAGCCGGTCAAGCCGATCCTCGACACGGTGGTGCTGTCGCCCGGCTGCGGCGTCTATGTCAGCCAGTCGGACAAGGGCGAGATCGTCATCGGCGGCGGCCTCGACCGCATTCCTTCCTATGCGCAGCGCGGCAATCTGCCGACGCTGGAGGGGGTGATCGCCGGCCTTTTGGAGATGTTCCCGATCTTCGGCCAGCTCAAGCTGATGCGGCAATGGGCTGGGATCGTCGATGTCGTGCCGGATTCCTCGCCGATCATCGGCGAATCGCCGCTGCCCGGCCTGTTCCTCAATTGCGGCTGGGGCACGGGCGGCTTCAAGGCCATTCCCGCAGGCGGCACGCTGCTGGCAAACCTGCTGGCATCAGGCAAGCACAACGACATCAGCCGCCCGTTCGACCTCGATCGCTTCGCCAGCGGGCGGTTGATCGACGAAGCGGCCGGCTCCGGCATCGCGCACTGAGACAAAGACCAGAGGCAATCATGCAACTCTTTCCTTGCCCGTTCTGCGGCCCGCGTGACGAGACCGAGTTCCACTATGGCGGCGATGCCGGTAACACGCGGCCGGATGGCGCCGACGTGCCGATCGATCGCTGGGCAAACTACCTCTATCTGCGCACCAACCCGAAAGGTACGGCGCGCGAGATCTGGGTTCACATGAACTGCGGCGAGTTCTTCATCATGGAACGCGACACCGTCACGCACAAGGTGCTGTCCTCGGCCGCTCTCGGCGGGGAGCATGCCGCGTGACCGCCTCACGTCTTGCCACCGGCGGCAGCGCCATTGACCGCTCGCGCCCGATCCGCTTCAGCTTCGACGGAACCATCGTGCAGGGCTTTGCCGGCGACACCATCGCCGCGGCGCTGCTGGCGGGTGACGTCGCGGTCGTCGGCCGCAGCTTCAAATACCACCGGCCGCGCGGCATATGGGGCGCCGGCGTCGAGGAGCCCAACGCGCTGGTCGACATCGGCGGCTCGCGGGCGACGCCCAACACGCGCGCCACGACCGAGCCGGCGCGCGACGGACTGGTGGCGAAAAGCGTCAACGCCACGCCCAGCGCGCTGGCCGACCGCAACGCCTTCCTCGACCGTTTCGCGCGCTTCATACCGGCGGCGTTCTACTACAAGACCTTCATGTGGCCGGACTGGCACAGGTTCGAGACCCGCATCCGCGCCATGGCGGGATTGGGCACAGTCGACGCCGACTGGACCTCGCCGGGCAAGGCAGACCAGATCAACCATCATTGCGATGTGCTGGTTGTAGGCGCGGGACCGGCCGGGCTGGCGGCGGCAAGGCTGGCGTCTGGTGCTGGCCTGACCGTCACCCTAGTGGATGACCAGCATAGTCCCGGCGGATCGCTTGGCCATCGTGCCGCGGAGATCGACGGCAAGCCGGCGGCCGTATGGGTCAAGGAGACGATTGCCGAGCTTGCCGCTGGCGGTCACCTCATCCTGCCTTCAACCACCGCCTTCGGCATTTACGACCACAATCTGGTCGGGCTGAATCAACGCCATTTCGACGGCCGGCCGGATACGCTGTGGCGGGTCAGGCCTTACCAGATCGTGCTGGCGGCCGGCGCCATCGAGCGGCCGCTGCCTTTCGCCAACAACGATCTGCCGGGCATCATGTCGGCGGATGCGGCGCTCGCCTATCTCCGGCGCCACGCTGTGCTGGTCGGCCGCCGCATCGTCGTCGCCACCAACAATGACAGCGCCTATGAGGTGGCGGGGGCGCTTGCCGAGGCCGGCGCCGAAGTCAGGCTTGTCGACATCCGGTGCAACGGCACGCCTGCCGCGCCGGCCAATGTCCGGCTGGTCAAAGGGCGCGCGCTGGCTTCCGCCAGCGGCAAGCTGCGCGTCGACGGCGTGACGCTCGACGACGGCACGAGGTTCGATGCCGATTGCGTTCTGGTCTCCGGCGGGTGGACGCCGACCATCCATCTCTTCGGCCAGGCCAAGGGCAAGCTCGCCTGGAGCGATGCGCGCGCGGCCTTCCTGCCGGGCGATCCGGTCGACGGCATTGCTGTTGCCGGTGCCGCTGCCGGCGCGGTCTCCTTGTCGGATGTGTTTGCCGGCGTGGGAAAGGCATTCGCTGGCCAGGCGAACGCGGCAACACCACGCAGCACCGGGCCGGAGGCGACGGCCAGCATTCTGGCGGCATGGCCAATGCCGGGCTCGAAGGGACGCATCTGGATCGACTACCAGAACGACGTGACGGTGAAGGACGTCGAGCTGGCGGCGCGCGAAAACTTCGTTTCGGTCGAACATCTGAAGCGCTACACCACGCTCGGCATGGCGACCGACCAGGGCAAGACCTCCAACCTGCCCGGCCTGGCGCTGATGGCCGGTATCACCGGGCGTACGGTGCCGGAGGTCGGCACCACCACCTATCGTCCGCCGTTCACGCCGGTGCCGCTGGCAAGCTTTGCCGGTGCGCGCGTCGGCGAATTGATGGCGCCAGTGCGCCGGCTGCCGCTCGAAAACGTCCATCGCGCCAATGGCGCTGTCTTCCAGGAATATGGCGGCTGGCTGCGCCCGGCCCACTATGGCGGCAACGCGGACGCGGAGCGTTCGATCGCGGACGAGGCGCTACGCGCCCGTCAGTCGGTCGCGCTGTTCGACGGCTCGACGCTCGGCAAGATCGAGGTGATCGGACCGCAGGCGGCGGCGTTCGTCGATTTCCTCTACTACAACACCATGTCGACGCTGAAGCCGGGCCGCTGCCGCTACGGCTTCATGCTGTCGGAGAACGGCGTGATCTTCGACGACGGCGTTCTGGTCCGGCTGGACGAGCATCGCTTCGTCGTCTCGTGCTCGTCCTCGCATGTCGCTGCCGTTCACGCCCGACTGGAGGAATGGCGCCAGGACCGCTTCGGACGCGGCGCCGTCTACATCCACAACGCCACATCAGACATGGCGACGTTGACCGTCTCGGGGCCAAACTCCCGAAAACTGCTCGAAGCGCTTGGCCTCGGTCTTTCGCTCGGCGATGCCGACCTGCCGCATATGGCGATCGCTCATGGAAGCTATGCAGGCGACGAGGTCCGCATTGCCCGCGTCAGCTTCACCGGCGACAGGAGCTATGAGATTTCGATCCGGGCCGATCGCGCCGAGCCGTTATGGGCGCATCTGCGCAAGGCCGGCCAGGCCTTCGATGCCGTCGCCATTGGTCTCGAGGCGCTGATGATCCTACGGGCCGAGAAAGGCTTCATCGTCATCGGCAAGGACACTGACGGCACCACGCTGCCGCATGATCTCGGCATCGACGGCCCGCGCGTCAAGCGCCAGACCGAGTTCGTAGGCCACCGCTCGCTGTTCACAGAGGAGGCCTCGCGTGACAACCGCATGCAGCTTGTCGGACTAGCGGTGCCGCAAGGCGAAGCGCCGCTGCCGACCGGCGCGCATGGCATCAAACGGATCGACGGCAGATTGCGCAGCCAAGGCTTTGTCACCTCGAGCTACCAAAGCCCGACGCTCGGTCGCCCGGTTGCGCTTGGGCTGATCGAGCGCGGCGCGACGCGGCACGGCGAGACGATCGACATCCAGCATCTCGGCAAGATCAGCAAGGCGACGATTACCGCCCCTTGCGCCTTCGACCCGGCAGGAGAGCGGCTGCATGCGTGATCTCTCGGAAAAATGGTCCGTTGCACCGGACTGGCAGGGCGCGGTCATCGCCACGCCGGGCCTTGCGGTACGAACAGTCTTCGGCCTCAACCAGTTGCTGGTCAGCGGCGACCTCGACGCGTGGGCACGGGCTTCCAGCATCGGCGGGACTGGCGTGGGTGCCTTTGGTATCGCACAGGGCGACCGCTACGCGGCGCGGCTGGCGCGCGACCGGCTGCTTGTCGTGTCGAAGAGCCCGCTTGCCATCGCCATGGGCTGGCACGCGGAAGGGTTCGCTGTGACGGCGATCAGCGCTGGGTTGCAAATATTCGAGGCCGAGGGCATGGCGCTCGACGCTTTCATCGCGCGTGGAACGACGCTCGATCCCGCGAAGCCAAGTGCCAGTGCAGCACTTTCCTTCGCCGGCATCAGCGCCGTCGTCTATCGTCTTGACGGCAAGCTGCGCATCCATGTCGACCGCGGTCTTGCCACTTATCTCTGGACATGGATGGAAACGGCCGCCGGCAACATCGCCGCCGGATCAGCCGACTAACCGGCGACACGTCAGAGCGTGAACGACCAGAACAGGCAGGCCAGCGTCGCGGCGGCAAAGACCACGAAGAACAGGCTGCGCAGCAGCACATTGCGGCGCAGCTCATTCATGACGAAGTGACAACCGACGATCGCCGCGACAAACAGGAACCGCCAGTTGAGCAGCGCCCACACGGCGCTGCCCTGCCCGAACGCCCATCGGGCGACCAGACAGCCGACAATGGTCGCAAACAGTGCGATCACGGTCCAGAAAAGGGCGTCGGCGGCATGGGTCAGGACGATGCCGGCCGCCCTGATCGGCAGGATCATCATCAGCATCGCGCTGAAGAAATAGACAGCGGCAATCGGGATGAACACGCCGGCGTCGGCAATGCCGTCAAGGCGCCTGACGCCGATCGCGCCATAGGGATAGCCGTGCCTGACGACAGCCAAGCTCAGCGCCATGAGCAGAGCGGTCAGCACGGCGACCAGCGCGAAGGATGTGAGGGCTTTGCTCATGACGTTCCTGTCCCAGACGAATCAGACAGGAACGGTTTTAGCGGGCGGTCGTAAATTGCGCGTAAGCGGGGGCGCTGCCCTCACGGATTTCGTTCAGTTCAATCCGCTGACGACAGGCTATTCAGCGGCGATCCTGCCGGCCGAGCGGTTGGCCAGCACGAAGCCGACCTCGTCGACCGCCTGCGCCGCACGCTTCAGGATCGCCTCGGAGCGCAGCACACCGTCGGTGAAATCCTTGTCGGTGGCGTAGACGGCGGTCGGCAGCGCAAAGGCCTCGAAGAAGCCGAACAGCGGCCGCAGCTGATGTTCGACGATCAAGGCGTGGCGCTCGCCACCTCCGGTCGCGGTCAACACGATGGGCTTTCCCCGCAATGCCGCCGGATCGATCAGGTCGAAGAAGTGCTTAAAAAGGCCGGTATAGCTGCCCTTGTAGGTCGGCGAGCCCACGACGAGCACGTCGGCGGCGAGAATCGCCTCCAGGATGACGCGCGCCTGGCCGTCGAGATCTCGGGCCCATTTCGCCGTTCCCAGCGACGGGCCGAGATCCTCGATATCATAGGTGCTCGCCGACAGGCCGTGGCTGGCAGCGATGTCCCTGGTGACCAGATCGACGAAGGCGCGCGTCTTCGACGGCCTGGTGATGTTGCCGGAAAAGCCGACGACTGTTGGATTTGACATGGCAGTGGGCCTCTTGGATGGTCGAAGGTTTGACGTGGCAGGCCGCCCGCCCGCCGGTGGGAATCAGCTCCAGGCGTGCAGCGGCGGATTTTCGCCGTTGAGGAAATATTTGCCGAGGATCGAGTATTTCCAGCGCACCGGATCGTGCAGCGTGTGCGTGCGCGCGTTGCGCCAATGCCGGTCGAGATTGTATTCGGCCAGCGTCGAGCGGGTTCCCGCAAGTTCGAACAGCCTGTTGGTTGCGGCAATGGCGATCTCGGTCGACAGGATTTTTGCCTCGGCGGTGACGATCTGGGCATGCGCGACGGTCTCGGCGGTCGGATCGATCACTGCCCGGTCGATCGCATGACCGGCCTTTTCGAGCAGCGCCTGCGCCGCGTGCAGGCGCAGCGTCAGGTCGCCGATGGCCTGAATGGTGTAAGGATCGTCCCAGGCGTTGTCGACGCCGCTGTCGATCCAGGCGCGGCTTTTGGTCCTGACGAAATTGACGGTCTCGTCGATCGCCGCCTGGGCGATGCCGGTGTCGACCGCCACCTGGATGATCTGGAAGATGGCGCCGTCGGCGGTCGGCCTGTCGTAGCCCTTGTAGCCGGGTACCAGATGGGTCTTCGGCACCTTGACGTTGTCGATGATAACGGTGCCGGACAGCGTCGTGCGCTGGCCAAAGCTCGACCAGTCGTCGATGACGGTCAGGCCGGGTGCGCCGCGGTCGGCGATCGCATACCAGGCGCGGCCCTCGTCATCGAGCGCCACGATCGGCACCAGGTGGGCAAGCAGCGCGCCGGACGAATAGAATTTGCGACCGTTGACAACCACATGATCGCCGGCATCGGTGAAGCGGGTCTCAAAATCGGCGGCGCGCTTGGAGCCGAACTCGGAAAAGGCGTTGCCGAACCGCGTGCCTTTCAACGCTTCGGCAAACAGCAGCTTCTGCTGGTCCGCGTCGGACACGGTGCGGATGGCGGCTACGACGCCGAGATGGTTCTGGGCAACCTGGCCGATCGAGGAATCCGCCGCCGAGATGATCTCGATCACCTTCGCCAGCGTCGCATAGGACACCTCCGGCCCACCGAATGCCTTTGGTACATTGATCGACCAAAGGCCGCTTTGCGAAAAGGCATCGAGTTCGGCGACCGGCCAGATCCGCTCGCGGTCGCGCTGGGAGGAGTCCTTGACGAATTCGGCGGCGAGCGCGTGGGCAATCGCAATCGCCTCCGCATCGTCCTTGATGATGTGCGCTGGCGCGGTCGGCCTTGCGACTGGCGGCACGGCGGCGGAAGCCTTGTCGGTTTTGACGGTCGAAACGGTCATTTCACTGCTCCTTGGGATTTTGGCTCAGGCAACGGCGTGGAGATGGGCGGGCCTGGTGGCGGGTGATGCCTGTTGCCCGGGGTTCGATTGACCGAGATAGAAGGCCCTGATGTCCTCGCGCTGGCGAAGCTCGGCGGCTGCTCCGGCGAGAACGGAAACGCCGTTCTCCAGCACCGTGGCATGGTCTGCATATCGCAGCGCCACCGCGGAGTTCTGCTCGGCGACCAGGATCGACAGGCCGGTCTCGCGGTTGAGTTTTTTCAAGCTCTGGAAGATGTCCTGGACGATCAGCGGGGCGAGCCCCATCGACGGCTCGTCGAGAACCAGCAGACGCGGGCGCGACATCAGCGCCCGGCCGATGGCGGTCATCTGCTGTTCACCGCCGGAGGTCAGGCCGGACAATGTCCGGCGCTTCTCCCTGAGGCGCGGGAAATAGCCGTAGATCCGCTCGAGGTCTTGATTGATCTCGGCGCGGCTGCCGCTGCGGCCGATGCCGCCGGCGATCAGATTCTCCTCGACGGTGAGGCTTTTGAAGCAGTGGCGACCTTCCAGCACCTGAACCAGCCCGGCGCGCACCAGGTCACCCGGTTTGCGGCGCGAGACATCGGACCCTTCATAGCGGATGGTGCCGGCATTGACCTGGCCACGTTTCGCCGGCAGCAGGTTGGAGACGGCCTTCAGCGTCGTGGTCTTGCCGGCGCCATTGGCACCGAGCAATGCCAGTATCTGGCCGCGCCTGAGCTCGAAGCTGACGCCGTGCAGCGCGGTGATGGCGTGGTTGTAGGTGGCATGGACCGCGTCCACGGCAAGAATGACGTCATCGTTCGGCATAGGCTGTTCTTTCGCGGTTCGAAAACCGAACAGGTCGGGCGCCACGGAAACTTGGTCCGCGACGCCCGGCACTGACTGATCAGTTGGTGGTCACAGCATTGGCATCGTCGGCGGTGCGCAGCTTGATGCCCTTCTCGGCGGCGTAGGCCTCGGCGGACTTCTCGATGATCGGCCTCAGCAGCGCCCAGTCCGGCGCGATCCAGTCGGAGACGACGTTCCACTTCTTGCCGTCCCACTGCTGGAAGGTCACGTAGCCTTCGCCTTCATGATTGTCCCAGCTGACATTGATCGAATGGAACAGATCCTTGGCGCCGAGCGCCTCGACCTTGGCCGGATCAAGCTTGAGATGCTCGAAGCCCCAGCGGACCTCATCGCCGGTCAGCGTGCGGTGACCGAACTTCTCCTGCGCGACCCGGATCGCCTCGACATTGAGGATGCCGTTGACGATGCCGAGATTGTGGTAGACCGAGCCGATGCGCGACTTGTCTTCAAGGTTGCCCTTGGAGGCGCCATAGACCGTCTTCACGATCTCCTGCACCACCGGGTAGGAGTTGCCGGAAGCCTGCGTGGTGATGGCGGTGTAGCCCTTGGCGGCGTCGCCGGCGGGGATCACGTCCTCTTCGGAATTCGACCAGACATTGCCGACGATATGGTCGACGGGGAAGCCGACCTTGACCGCCGTCTTCAGCGCCACCGGGTTCATCACGCCCCAGCCGCGCAGGACGACGAAGTCCGGCTTGGCGCGGCGGATCGTCAGCCACTGCGACTGCTGCTCGTTGCCGGGATGCGGCACCTCGATCTGCTGCACGGTGAAGCCGTATTTCTGCGCCAGCAATTCATAGATCGGGATGGTCTCCTTGCCGTAGGGCGAACCGTGATAGAGCACGACGATCTTCTTGCCCTTCAGTCTGTCGATGCCGCCTTCCTTGGAGGCGATGTAGTTCACGATGCCTGATGTCTCGCTGTAGGGATTGAGCAGCAGCGGGAAGACGTAAGGGAAGACACGCCCGTCGGTGGAGTCGGTGCGGCCGTGGTTGACGGTGATCAGCGGCACCTTGTCGGCGGTGATGCGATCGATCATGGCATAGGCGATGCCGACCGAGAGCGGGTTCCAGGCGGCGGCACCGGCATGGCTCTTCTGCCGCTCATAGCATTCGACGCCGCGCTCTACCTCATACTGGGTCTCGCATTCGTCCCAGGTCAGCTTGACGCCGTTGACGCCGCCGTCGCGGACGTTGATGAGGTTGAGATAGTCGATGAAGCCGCCGAAGAAGCCGGTGCCGCCGGCCGCGTAAGGCCCGACGCGATAGCTCTGCAGCGGAAAATATTGCTCGTCGGCGTGCGCGGCCGGCAAGGCCACCGACACGATCATCGCCGCGGACAGCGCCGCCGCCTTGATTGTGCTGAGGAAAGTCATGGTCGAGGTACTCCCGGTATGGGCCGTCTTGGGTTCGGCCCCTTGTTCATTTTCGGATTGGATTCATTTTCAATGCATCAGCTCAAGTCGACTGCCAGGCGAACAGGAGCCGTCTTCGGACCATGTCCCACAGCGCCACCAGCCCGTCGGGTTCAAGGATCAGAAACAGGATGATGAGCGCGCCCAGCACGATGCGCTGGCTCATGTCGAGCACGCCCGAGTCGAAGAGATCGCCAAGCAGAAAGCCGCCGAGGCGCGACAGAGCGAGTGGAAAGACCACGATGAGGGCGGCGCCGAAAAACGCGCCGCGGATCGAAGCCAGACCACCGATGATGATGATGAACAGGATCTGGAACGACCGGTCGAGATCGAAGCCGTCCGGCTCGACGGTCCTGAGATAGGCGAAGGCCCAGATGACGCCGGCAACGCCAATGATGAAGGACGAGATGGCGAAGGCCAGAAGCTTGGTCTTCAGCACCGGAATGCCGATGATGCGGGCGGCGGTTTCATTGTCGCGGATGGCGATGAAGTTGCGCCCGGTCTGCGACGAGACCAGCCTATAGGCAAGGAAGGTCAGCACCGTGACGATGGTCAGCGCGAACAAATAGCGGCCGATGGCGCCGTCGAGCGCGAAACCTGAAATCGACAGTCTCGGCGCGTCGATGACGCCGGACGCCGAGTTGTTGGAAAACCAGCTGAACTTGGTCAGCGCCCATTGCACGAAGAACTGCGCGGCAAGGGTCGAAACCGCGAGATAAAAACCCTTCAGGCGCAGGCTGGGCAGGCCGAAAACGACGCCTATCGCGGCCGCCACTATGCCGGCCAGGAAGATGCTGCCGACCAGCGGCAGGCCTTCGACACGCAGGTTGAAATTATAGGCGGCAAAGGCGCCGGCCGCCATGAAAGCAGCACTGCCAAGCGACACCTGGCCGGCATAGCCGGTCAGGATGTTCAAGCCCACGCCGGCGAGGCTGAGCGCCAGGAAAGGCAGCAGGATGGCCTCGAACAGATAGCTTGAGCCGATCAGCGGCACGACGCCGTAAGCGAAAGCGAGCAAAAGCACGGGCACGACCCATTTCGGCAGCACCGGCGCGGCGGCGAAATCGCTTGTTATCGAGGTCATCGTTCAGATCCTCTCGACGAGCTTCTGGCCGAACAGGCCGGAAGGGCGAATCAGCAGGAAGACGAGGGCGACGACATAGGCAAACCAGCTCTCTATGCCGCCGCCGAAATAGTCGCCGATATAGACTTCGGCGAGCTTCTCGCTGGCGCCGATCAAGAGGCCGCCGACGATGGCGCCGAGGATGGAATCGAAACCGCCGAGCACCAGCACCGGCAGCGCCTTGAGCACCACCAGCGACAGCGAGAACTGCACGCCGAGGCGTGCGCCCCACAGCAGTCCGGCCACCAAAGCGACGAGGCCGGCGGCGGCCCATACAGTGGTCCAGATCAAGGGTAGCCTGAGGCCGACCGCGAGTGCCGCGAACTGATCGTCGGCGACCGCGCGGAAGGAGAGGCCGATGCGGGTGTAGCGGAAGAACAGCGACAGCAGGAGGACCATGCCGGCAGCAACCACGGCCGCGAAGATGTCGAACTGGCTGATCAGCACGCCGCCGATTTCCAGCGGCACGTCCTCGATGCCGAGATCGAGGCCGTGGACCTGCGTGCCCCAGATCAGCTGGGCAGCGCCTTCGATGATGTAGGAGAGGCCAAGCGTCGCCATGAACAGCGTGATCGGCGGCTTGTTGGTCAGCGGCCTGAGCACCGTGCGCTCGATGGCGATGCCGATCGCCACCATGATGGCGAAGGTGACCACCAGCGCCAGCGCGAAGGGAATGCCGCGCTCGACAAGGCTGACGAAGGTGAGTGCCGCAAACAGCAGCATCGCGCCTTGCGCGAAATTGAGCACGCCCGAGGTCTTGTAGATGAGCACGAAGCCGATCGCGACAAGCGAATACATGACGCCTGAGAGCAGGCCTCCGACGAGCACTTCGATGAAGAACTGGTAGTCGAAACCGGCGATCATATGCCTGCCCCGTCCTCATTGTCCGAGGCGACGCCGAGATAGGCATCGATGACGCGCTGGTCGTTCCTGACTTCATCGGGCGTGGCGTCGGCGATCTTGCGGCCGTAGTCGAGGACGGCGATTCGATCGGACAGGCCCATGACGACGCCGACATCGTGCTCGATCAACAGCACGGTGGTGGCGAAACGATCGCGCGCGGCACGGACGAAAGCCGCCATCTCGCTCTTTTCGCTCGCTGTCATGCCGGCCATCGGTTCATCGAGCAAAAGCAGGCGCGGCTCGGCCACCAGAGCGCGGGCCAGTTCGACACGCTTCTGCAGCCCATAAGGCAAAGTGCCGACAAGACGGTCGCGAATGGCGGTGAGATGGAGGAATTCGAGGACCTGTTCGGCACGGCTGCGTGAATCGCGCTGCTCGCCACGCGAGCGGCCGATGCCGAGCACCTGGCCGGCAAAGTTGGAGCGAACCTTGTAGGCAAGGCCAGAGGCGACATTGTCGAGGACGCTGAGGCCCTTGAACAGTGCAAGGTTCTGGAAGGTTCTGGCGACGCCGAGATGGGCCAGCCGCTGCGTCGGGACCTGGGCATAGAAGGTACCGTCGAGCTGGACATGGCCACGATCCGGCCTGTAGACGCCGCTGATGACGTTGATCAGCGAGCTCTTGCCGGCGCCGTTAGGGCCGATGATGGCACGGATTTCGCCTGGTAGAACCGACAGGTCGACGTCGGCCAGTGCGACGACGCCGCCAAACGACAGGCTGATGCCCTGAAGCGAAAGCAATGCTGAGGCAGCGCCGGCAACGGCCCCTGCCGGCTTGGCGACATCTTCGAACGACTGCTCCGGCCGTGGGCTTGACGGCAGGCCGCGCGCAAAGACCTCCGGCGCATAGGCGGAAGCCTCCATCACTCCGAGCGTATAAGTGGGCAGAGGCATTCCAATTGTCCTCGATTGCTTCAGCACGCGCGCAAATCCTCATTGCTGCTCGATGGCTCGAGCGCGCCGGGTAGCTTCCATGCGTGTGCTGGCCGGAATCTCTCCGGCCAACCTGTGCGGGTGACTATTCCGCCGCCAGCGACGCCGCTGCCTCGGCGTCTTCCAATTCGCGAACGAGCGGGATGACATGCTCGCCGAAATACTCGACCTCTTCCTGGAAGTGCAGGAAACCGAGCAGGATGAGATCCGCACCCGCGCGCTTCAGGTCGACGACGCGTTGAGCAACCTGCCTGGGAGTGCCGATCAGGTTGGAGCGGAAGCCGTCATTGTACTGGACCAGGTCGTCGAAGGACGATTTCGCCCAATTGCCCTCGCCTTCCGGCGAGGCCTTACCGGCATTCTTGACCTCGTGGCCAAAGGCGTTTACCGCCTCGGGATTGGCCTTGGCGATGATTTCGGCGAGCACCGCCCTCGCCTCCTCCTCGGTCTCGCGAACGACGGCGAAAGCGTTGACGCCGACCTTGACGGAATGGTTGTTGGCCTTCGCCTTGGCCCTGAGGTCGTCGACCTGCTTGGCGATTTCGGCCGGCGTGTTGCCGTTGGTGAAGTACCAGTCCGAAACCCGTGATGCCATGTCGCGTGCGGCGCGCGACGAGCCACCCTGGAAGATTTCGGGCAGCGGCCGCGGCGGCTTCGGCTTCAGCGAATATTCGTTGAAGCGGTAGAAATCACCACGGAAGGTGAAGCTGTCTTCAGTCCATATTCCGCGCAGCGCACGAATGAATTCTTCCGAGCGGCGGTAGCGCTCGTCATGGTCGAGCCAATGCTCGCCAATAGCGTGGAACTCGCCGCGGAACCAGCCGGAGACAAGATTGATCGCGACGCGGCCGTTGGTCAGGTAGCTGATGGTGGCGATCTGCTTGGCCGCCAGCGCCGGGTTCCATGGCCCGGGCAGGATCGCGGCGATGACCTTGAGCGTGGTGGTCGCCGCCAGCAGATCATGGCTGAACGCCACCGATTCATGCTGTTCGTCGGCGCCGTAGCCGGCGGTGAAACGGATCTGGCTGAGCGCGTAGTCGAAGCCGGACCTCTCGGCGATCTGCGCCAGCTTGCGGTTGTACTCGGCCGAATGGTTGGTGCGCTGCTCGATGTTGGAGATCACCAGGCCGCCCGAAACATTCGGCACCCAGTAGGCAAACTTGATCGCGTCGGTCTCTGCGTGTGCCATGAAATGTCTCCCATTCAGGCCGTGTCATTGATCGATCCGGCCGCAGCCGAACTTCGCCGATATTTATTATGTTTATAGAATATATATACAAAGAAGGATTTTCCGTTTTTGGGGCACTCTTGGGACGGAAATACCAATTTTCGCTGCCGAACCCGGCCTGCAGATGTCAGCCCGCAAGAGGGCCATGCGCGGCATGGGCGCCGATCACCTGCGCTGACGGCAGCGTAACCAGCAGCTTGGCAATTTCCCCCGCGACCGCCTGGGCATGGCGGGCGACTTCCGGCAGACCCATGAGCTCGCCGAAAGTGCCTCGTGCCAGCGGGCCGGCGACCAGGAGTGTCGCGACCGCCGCGCCGTCCCGGCCGATCGCCCGGCTGTCGAGACCTGTCTCGATGCCAAGCCCATATTGGTCCGTCCTGATCAAGCCGGATTCCGCCAGCGAGCTTAGCGCCGGGCTCAGCTGCAGCGCCCGCCCATGGGCCGGACCGGTGGTGTTGATGACG